>CAMASU010000225.1 GCA_945861105.1 Synechococcus sp. UW140 | reverse complement strand
TGGCGAGGTGCTGGTGTGGCCAGCGGCTGACCGCCAGCCGGCCCCCTTCCATCAGCTGCAGCGGCGCCTGGGCCGCAAGGCCCCGGGGGCAAGGTTGCTGGCCGACTGCCCGGCGGTGTTCGTGGCCTATGACCTGCTGGAACAGGGCGGTGACGACTGGCGCCAGCGGCCCCTGCAGGAGCGGCGGCAGGGCCTGGAGGGGGTGATCGCGGCGTTGCCGGCGGCCGCCGCCCAGCGGCTGCATCGCTCGCCAGCCCTGGCCCTGGCCTCCTGGGATGACCTCGAACGCCTGCGCAGCCAGGCGGCCGCCGCCGGTGCCGAGGGGCTGATGCTCAAGGCCCTGGCGTCGCCGTACCTGGCCGGCCGCCGCCGCGGCAGCTGGTGGAAGCACAAGCGCGAGCCCTACAGCCTCGATGCCGTGCTGCTCTATGCCCAGGCCGGCAGTGGCCGCCGCGCCAACCTCTTCACCGACTACACCTTCGGCCTCTGGGATGGGGACCCGCAGGCCGGCGACGGTGCCCAGCTGGTCACCTTCGCCAAGGCCTATTCGGGCCTCAACGATGGCGAGATCCGTGAGCTCGACCGCTGGATCCGCCGCCACACCACCGACCGCTTCGGGCCGGTGCGGGCGGTGGAACCGCTCCAGGTGTTCGAGCTGGCCTTCGAGGGGCTGCAGCCGTCCGGGCGCCACCGCAGCGGCATCGCCGTGCGTTTCCCCCGCATCGGCCGCTGGCGCCGCGACAAACCCGCCGCCGAGGCCGACAGCCTGGCCAGCGCCAGGGCCCTGCTGGAGGCTCCCCGATGACCCCCGCCGCGCCGCTGGCACCGGTGGAGGACTGGTTCCGTCGCCGGGGCTGGACACCGCTCCCCTTCCAGCGCCGCTGCTGGCAGGCCTACCTGGCCGGGGAGGACGGGCTGATCCAGGTGCCCACCGGTTCCGGCAAGACCTATGCCGCCGTCATGGGGCCGATCGCCGAGATGCTGGCCGCCCCGGGCCCGGCCGACGAGGCTGGCCTGCAGCTGCTGCTGCTGACGCCGCTGCGGGCCCTCAGCCGTGACCTGGCCCTGGCCCTGCAGGAGCCGATCACCACCATGGGCTGGCCCCTGCGGGTGGGCCTGCGCACGGGGGACACCAGCAGCGCCGAACGGGCCCGCCAGAAGCGCCGTCCCCCCCAGATCCTGATCACCACCCCCGAATCCCTGGCGGTGCTGCTGGCCTCCCCCGATGCGCCGGCCCTGCTGGCCCCCCTGCGGGCGGTTGTGGTCGACGAATGGCACGAGCTGATGGGCAGCAAGCGCGGCACCCAGACCGAACTCTGCCTCGGCTGGCTGCGGGCCCTGCGGCCGGCCCTGCGCACCTGGGCCGTGAGCGCCAGCCTCGGCAACCCCGAGGAGGCCGCCGCGACGGTGGTGGGGGAGGGGCGCCCGGCGACCCTGGTGCAGGCCCCGATCCAGCGGCCCCTGGCCATCCGCACCCTGCTGCCCGACAGCATCGATGGCTTCCCCTGGGCGGGCCACCTGGGCTTGCGCATGCACGACCGGCTGGTGGGGGCCCTCGACCCGGCGGTGTCGACCCTGATCTTCACCAACACCCGCAACCAGGCCGAGCAGTGGCACCAGTGCCTGCGCTGGGCCTGTCCCGAGATGGAAGGCCAGCTGGCCCTGCACCACAGCGCCATCGACCGCGCCGAGCGCGAGCGGATCGAGGCCGGTGTGAAGTGCGGCGAGATCCGCTGGGTGGTCTGCACCAGTTCCCTCGACCTGGGGGTCGATTTCCAGCCGGTCGAACGGGTGGTGCAGATCGGCAGTGCCAAGAATCTGGCGCGGCTGCTGCAGCGGGCCGGGCGGTCGGGCCACAGCCCCGGCGGTCGGGCCGAGGTGCTGTTCCTGCCCACCCATGCCCTCGAGCTGCTGGAGGTGTCGGCCATGCGGCGGGGCCTGGCGGCGGGGTTGGTGGAGCGGCGCCGCTCCCCGGGGTTGCCCCTCGATGTGCTGCTGCAGCACCTCACCGGCCTGGCCTGCGGGCCCGGCCTCGATGCCGAACGAGAGTGGCAGGTGGTGCGCAGCTGCCGCAGTTATCGCGAGCTCAGCCGCAGCGACTGGGACTGGTGTCTGCAGCTGCTGCAGGAGGGTGGCGCCTGCCTGGGGGCCTATCCACGCTTCCGCAAGCTCGAAGCCGACGGGCCGCTGCTGCGGGTGCAGGATCCGGCCATCGCCCGGCTCCACCGTCTGAACATCGGCACGATCACCGCTGACCAGGCCGTCACCGTGAAGCTGCAGCGGGGGGGCGTGCTGGGCCATGTCGAAGAGGCGTTCGCGGCCCGTCTGCGACCCGGCGATGTGTTCGTGTTCGCCGGCCGCAGCCTGCAGTTCGTGCGCCTGCGGGATCGCACGGCCGTGGTGGCGGTCGCCCGGGGGCGCAGCACCACCGTTCCGGCCTGGGCCGGTGGCCAGCTGGCCCTGTCCGACCTGCTGGCCGATGGCCTGCGGCAGGAGCTGCACCGCTGCGCCGCCGGACGGCTCGACGCCCCCGAGCTTCTGGCCCTGCAGCCACTGCTGGCCCGCCAGGATGACCTCTCGCGGGTGCCCGGCCCCGACGACCTGCTGGTGGAGCTGGTCCGCAGCCGTGAAGGCAGCCACCTCTACGCCTATCCGTTCGAAGGCCGGTTCGTGCATGAGGGGCTGGGGTTCCTCTGGGCCTGGCGGCTGGCCCGCCGCCAGGCGGGAACCTTCACGGTGTCGGTGAACGACTACGGCTTCGAGCTGCTGGCGCCCCGCGGCTATCCGTTTGACACCCTCTTCGACCCCACCCTGCTGGAGGACGGAGATCTGGAGGCGGAACTGGAGGCCTCCCTGAATCTGTCGGAGCTCTGCCGGCGTCGCTTCCGGTCCATCGCCCAGGTGGCGGGGCTGGTGCCGGGTCAGATCCCCGGCGGTGTGCGCCGCGGCGGCCAGCTGCAGCTCAGTGCCGCCCTGCTGTTTGACGTGTTCGAGCGCCACGAGCCCGGCAATCTGCTGCTGCGCCAGGCCCGCCGCGAGGTGCTCGACGAGCAGCTCGACCTGGGCCGCCTCCGTCGATCCCTGGCACGCCTCAGGGCCTGTGCCCTGCGAATTGAGGCGCCGCCACGGCCGGGCCCCCTGGCGTTTCCGCTGCTGGTGGAACGGCTCAACAGCCGCCTCAGCAACGAAAGCCTGCTGGAGCGGGTGCAGCGCATGATGGCCGAGGCCAGCCGCCACGAGGCCCGGGATCCATGACCACGGCCGTTCTGGACTGGGGCGATGAGCGGCTGGAGCTGTTGCCCGAAAAGGCCCTGTGGCTGCCGCAGCGCCGCTGGCTGCTGATCGCCGACGTGCACCTGGCCAAGGCTGAACATGCCCAGGCCCTGGGGGTGCCGGTGCCCAGCGACGGGGGCAGGGCCGACCTGGAGCGGCTGGCTGCCCTGGGCCGTCGCTGGCGGCCGCTGCGGGTGTTCATCCTCGGCGATCTGGTGCACCATCCCCGGGCCGTGACGCCGGCCCTGGAGGCGCAGCTGCGCCGGACCCTGGCGGAGCTGGCCTGCCCGGTGACCTGGATCGAGGGCAACCACGACCGCCAGCGCCCCCTGGCCGGCCTGCGGGGGGAGGCGTCCCAGCGGCGGGGGGGGCTCTGGCTCAGCCATGCACCGGAGCCATCACCGCGGGAGGAGTGGCTGAATGTCTGCGGACATGTTCAT
>CAMASU010000224.1 GCA_945861105.1 Synechococcus sp. UW140 | reverse complement strand
CGCTTCCTCGACGCTGTGGAGGTAGTACCGACGCTCGCCACCGCCGCTGGTGCCGTAGGAGCGGAAGACCTCCTCGAGCTTGTCGAAGAGGTTGGCCTCAGGGCCGAAATGGGAGAAGTTCTCACCCCGTTGCTGGGCCTCGGCCATGGCCTGCTTCATCGGCCCGCGTTCGTAGCGGTGGTAGCTGTCACCCTCGATGACCGCAGGCACAATGCCCTCGCGTCCGAAGATGTGCTCGAAGGCCCGCTTCACGGTGCTGGTGCCGGCGCCGGAGGACCCGGTGACCGCAACGATGGGGTGCAGCTTCGACATCGCTCCTCGCAGGGGGATTGGCTGCAGAGTTTGCCAGACCGCCGGCCCCGCCGTCAGGCGAGGGAGGCCAGCAGCCGTTCACCCATGGCGGCACAGCCCACCAACCGGCAGCCGGGGGCCATCAGGTCCCCCGTGCGGTAACCAGCCGCCAGCACCCGGTCCACGGCGGTCTCCAGGGCCGTGGCGGCCGCCTCCTGGCCCAGGCCGATGCGCAGCATCATCGCCGCCGAGAGCACCATGGCCAGCGGATTGGCCTTGTCCTGGCCGGCGATGTCCGGGGCCGAGCCGTGAACCGGCTCGAACAGGCCGGGGCCGTCGGCCCCGAGGGAAGCGGAGGGGAGCATGCCGATCGAACCGGTGAGCATGGCGGCCTCGTCGCTGAGGATGTCGCCGAAGAGATTGCCGGTGAGCAGCACGTCGAACTGACGCGGATCGCGCACCAGTTGCATGGCGGCATTGTCGACGTAGAGATGGCTCAGCTCCACGTCGGGGTACTCGGCCGCCATGGCCGTGACCCGATCCCGCCAGAGCTGCGAGACATCGAGCACGTTGGCCTTGTCGACCGAACACAGCGTCCCGCGACGCTGGCGGGCCAGATCGAAGGCCACCCGTGCGATGCGGTCCACCTCCGAACTGCTGTAGGTCATGGTGTTGAAGCCCCGTTCCTCACCGTCCTCGCCGACGACACGACCCCGGGGTTGGCCGAAATAGATGCCGCCGATCAGTTCTCTCACCACCAGCAGATCCACATCGCGGATCACCTCTTCCCGCAGGCTGCTGGCCCCGATGAGGGCCGGCACGATGCGCACCGGCCGCAGGTTGGCAAACAGTCCCAGGCCCGAACGCAGGGCCAGCAGACCACTTTCCGGGCGCTGGGGGCGGGGCAGGCTGTCGTAGCGGGGGCCACCGATGGCCGCCAGCAGCACGGCGTCACTGGCCCGGCAGGCCTCGAGGGTGGCCGCCGGCAGCGGTTCACCGCAGGCATCAACCCCGGCACCACCCACGGGCCGCGGGTCAAAGGCAAGGGTGAAGCCATGGAGCTCGGCCACCCGCTCGAGCAAGGTGGTGGCCACAGCCATGATCTCCGGGCCGATGCCGTCACCGGCCAGCGTGGTGATGTGAAAGCTGGTCATGCCCGCAGGCAGCGCGGCGCCGAACCTATCGCGCCGCCTCATCAAGGCCCAGGCGCCTGAGGGTCCGGGCCATCTCAGGCAGGCGGCTGAAGGCGGCACTGCACCGCAGCCAGAGGCGGTTGGGGATCGCCGGATAACCGCTCACCACCTCCCCGGCGGCCACCTCGCCATGGATGCCCGACTTGGAGGAGGCAATGGCCCGATCCCCGATCCGGGCGCGGTTGGCCACCCCCACCTGCCCCGCCAGGATCACCCCGTTCCCCAGCACCGCCCCGCCGGCGATGCCCACCTGGGCGGCCAGGGCACACCCCCGGCCGATGGTCACCCCATGGCCGACGTGGACCATGTTGTCGATCTTGGTGCCGTCACCGATGCGGGTCGCCCCCACCGAAGGACGGTCGATGGCGCTGCCGCAGCCGACTTCCACCCCCTCCCCGAGCAACACCAGGCCGGTCTGGGGCATCTTGCGCCAGCCCGTGCTGGTGGGCACGAAGCCGAACCCTTCGGAGCCGACCACCGCCGTTGAGTGGATGACGCAGGCCCTGCCGAGGCGGCTGCCGGGATGGAGCACCGCATTTGCCTCGATGACGCAGCCATCACCCAGCTCGACATCGTCATAAAGCACCACCCCGGGGGCCAGCACGCAGCCGTCGCCGATCCGACAGGCGGCGCCGACCACGGCATGGGCACCGATGCTCACGTTCTGCCCGAGCACGGCGGTGGGATCGATCACCGCCGAGGGGTGAATGCCCTGGGGCCGGGGCCGGGGCGGCAGCAGCACCTCAAGCGCCTCGGCGAAGCCCAGACGGGGATCCCGCAGGGCGATCCAGGCCATGCCGCGGCTGCTGGCCAGGGTCTGCAGGTCCCCATCCGGGGGAAGCAGCAATGCCGAGGCCTGGCAGTGGTCAAGGGCGTTGCGCAGGCTGCTGCCCTGTTCCAGAAACGCCAGCTGACCCGCCACCGCCTCATCGATGGCGGCGGCACCGGTCAGATCCGGATCAACCGCGAGGGAGCGTGGCGCCCCATCCACCCCGGACAGATGCTCCAGGAGAACACTGAATTTCATGGCGACGTGCCGTGATCAGGGGGACGGCGGGATCGTACGGCCTGCTC
Source organism: Synechococcus sp. UW140 (assembly GCA_945861105.1). Lineage (GTDB taxonomy): Bacteria > Cyanobacteriota > Cyanobacteriia > PCC-6307 > Cyanobiaceae > CAIQIA01. The sequence goes on along the minus strand of CAMASU010000224.1, from coordinate 1,164 downwards.
CGGGGGCGGTGAGCACCAGTTCATCCCGATGGACCACCGCTTCGGGCAGGTCGGGGTCAAGACGGGTGCGGATCTCGGCGCTCGTGAGGCCGAGGGCCTGCAGCAGTTCGTCGCTGGAGAAGGCCGACAACCCCCGGGCCAGCTCCTGGCCCTGTTCATCGACGATGCGCACGGGGGCATGGCGGCTGAAACGACCGTCGATCGCACGGATGCCGACGGCCAGGAGCGACGCCCCCTGGTGCAGCAACGCCCCACGGGCGCCCGCATCGACGATGAGGCTCCCCTCGGGCACCGGGGCGTGGGCCAGCCAGCGCTTGCGGTCGGGGATCGGCCTGGCGCTGGGCAAGAAGCGGGTGCCGTGGGGATGGCCCTCCAGCAGCTCCCGCAGCACGGCAGGATCGCGGCCGTCGGCGAGGCGCACCTCAATGCCGCTGGCCGTGGCGATGCGGGCCGCCGCCAGCTTGGTGGTCATGCCACCGGTGCCCCAGCTGCCGCCCCCCCCCGCCGCTGCGCTCAGGCCATCGAGCTCCGCCAGGGAGCGGACCTCAGGAATCGGCACCGCACCTTCGTCATGGCGGGGATCGCCCGAATAGAGACGGTCGATGTCGGTGAGCAGCACCAGGCAACGGGCCCGCAGGGCCACGGCCACCAGGGCCGACAGAGTGTCGTTGTCTCCGAAGCGCAACTCTTCGGTGGCCAGGGTGTCGTTCTCGTTGATCACCGGCAGCACCCCCCACGCGAGCAACTGGTCGAGGGTGCGGCTGGCGTTCATGAACCGCCGGCGGGAGGCCAGATCCCCTCGGGTGAGCAGCACCTGGGCAACGGTGACGCCATGGTCCCGGAAGGCCTGGTCGTAGAGGCCCATGAGCCTGCCCTGGCCGATCGCCGCCGCCGCCTGCAGCTCCTGGACCAGCCGCGGTCGCTCCGTGCGCTGCAGCGCGGTGCAGCCAAGCCCCACGGCCCCGCTGGTGACCAGGGCCACACCGGTGCCCCGGGAGCGTTCAGCGCTCAGGGTCTCGGCCAGACAGCCGATGAACGCAGGTGTCGACAGGCCATGGGCACCACGCAGCAGGCTGGTGCCCACCTTCACCACCACCGTGCCGGTCATGGCAGGGGCGGAGCATCCGCATGGAGCTGAGCACCGACAAGACGGGCCAGCAGCAG
>CAMASU010000223.1 GCA_945861105.1 Synechococcus sp. UW140 | reverse complement strand
ACACTGCACGGATTGTAGACAACAGAGGGGCAAAAGTTCAAGACCTTGCACCCGACGCCTGCCGAAGCGCACCACAAACCATCACTGGCAGGTTCACAACGGTCTGCTGTCGGCAACCGTCCCTCGCCGGCATCGGGCTCCCTAAGGTGAATCGCGCCGAACCTTCTGCCTGCCATGGGCCACCTCCTGACGAGCTCATGATTCCGCTGCTGACCGCGGCACTGCTGCTGGCCGTAACGCCGACAGGGGTCGGTTCTGATCCCTTCATCGGCGACAGTCGCCGACAGGCGCAACAGGCATGGGCCGCCATCGGCGACAGGCCGGTGGGGCAAGCCATGGTGGACCAGGCCCAGCGCTGGCTCGGTCGTCCTTACGTTCCAGGGACGCTGGATAGGTTGCCCAACGAACGGCTGCGGATCGATCTGACCACCTTTGACTGTCTGCTGCTGGTGGAGCAGTTACTTGCCATCGTTCACAGCCGCAGCAGCGACGCGCTGGTCGAGCAGGTGCGCCTGCTGCGTTACGACGGCGGCGAGGTGAGCTTCTGTCGACGACATCATTATTTCAGCCGCTGGGCCGCAGCGGCAGCATCTCGGGGGCTGGTGCAGGACATCACCCCTGAACTGTCCGGGGCCATGACGCGGGAACGGTCCCTGCGGTTCATGGGCCGCCACAGCCACCTCTACAGGCCCATGGCCCAAGCCCAGCAGCGCGCCTGCATCCTCAATATCGAGCGTCAGCTGCGGGTCACCCAGACCTACGTGCCCATCGAACGGCTGAGGGCCGTAACCCCCCACCTGCGGAACGGCGACATCTTTGCCCTTGTCACAGCGGTGCCTGACCTGGATGTGACCCACACGGGCCTGATCGAACGCCGGGATGGCCGGGTGGATGCCGTGCATGCGGCGCCAGGACGAGGAGTGATGCGCAGCACAGATCTGGTGCGCTACGCAGCAACTGTCCCTGACGTGATCGGTGTGACGGTGCTGCGGCCGCGCGACCGCTGACTGCCATGGGGATGCCGCTCGTCTACCACCCGGACTATTCCGTCCCCCTGCCCAGCAGCCACCGGTTCCCGATGGCCAAGTTCCGGCTGCTGCACGACCTGCTCTGCAGGCGGGGCCACTGCAGCCCGGGGCAGCTGCATCAGCCCCTGCCCGTACCCAGGCGCATCCTGGAGCAGGTGCACGACCGGTCGTATCACGAGGCGATCTCCCACGATCAGCTCAGCGACGCCGAGCGGCGCCGCATCGGCCTGCCCGCCACCCGCCCGCTTGTGCGACGCAGCTGGCTGGCGGTGGGCGGCACCCTGCTGACCACGCGGCTGGCCCTCAGACATGGCCTGGCCTGCCATCTGGCGGGCGGCACCCACCATGCCTTCGCCAGCTTCGGCAGCGGGTTCTGCATCTTCAATGACGTGGCGGTGGCCGCCCGGCAGCTGCTGGCCGAAGGGAGCGTGGGCCGTGTGATGGTGGTCGACCTCGATGTGCACCAGGGGGACGGCACGGCGGCGCTGTTCGTGGCTGATCCGCGGGTGTTCACCTTTTCAGCGCACGGCGCCAGCAACTTTCCCCTGCGGAAGCAGACCAGCGACCACGACCTGCCCCTGGCCGACGGCACCGACGATGACACCTACCTCAGGGCCGTGGCCGGGGTGCTGCCCGATCTGCTCGATGACGTGCGTCCCGACCTGGTGATCTACAACGCCGGTGTTGATCCCCACCGCGATGATCGCCTGGGCCGGCTGGCCCTGAGCAATGCAGGACTGCTGCGCCGCGATGAGCTGGTGCTCGAGGCCTGCCTGCAGCGGGGGATGCCGGTGGCCACGGTGATCGGCGGTGGCTACGACGGCTTAGACAACCTGGTGGAACGCCACGGGCTGGTGTTCGAAGCGGCGGCGGCGGCAGCCCGGCGCCATCGTCTCTGAGGCGAGAGACGTCAAGGACCGCTGGCACCCTTGAGCAGCAACAGAAGCCGATTGCCCTCAGGATCCAGCAGCCAGACCTCGGTGCCGAAGGGTTCCTGGCGGGGTTCCTCCAGCCGACGGGCCCCGAGGGCTTCGGCACGGTCGATCCAGGCCCTCAGCCCAGCGGCGTTCCCGTCGCTGACGACCCGCTGCAGGCACAGGGCCAGGCGGCCGACACTGCGGGGCTGGGGCCGCGCGCGGGAGGGGCCGTAGATCTCCAGCCAGCCACCGGTCGACCAGGGCAGGCGCCAGTGCCGGTCATGCATCCCGGCCACGGGCGTGCACTCCAGCAACGCGCCGTAGAACACGGCCAGGGATCGGGGATCGTCGGCCGCCAGCACCAGGGCCGTCTGCAGCGAGTCATCCATCGGAGCCAGCCGTTGCGCAGCCCACAGAAAACCACCCCCGGCCAGGGCCGGGGGTGGCAGCACCTCTCCTCTCGATCGCCCGCCCTGGCGGGCGGTGAGTCAGGCTTCCACGCGCACGGTGACGCTGCTCACCTTCTGGGCCTTGGGGGCGGTGACGGTGAGCAGGCCATCGCGATACCGCGCCTGCAGCTGATCGCGGTCGATAGCCTGGGGGAAGCGGAAGCTGCGGCTCCAGGTGCCGTAGCGGAACTCACTCAGCAACGGTCCCTGGTCGGCCGGGGCCTGATCGTGGCCGCTGCGGCGCTCGGCGCTGACGACCAGGGTGCGCTCGGTGGCCTTGACATCGATGGCCTCACGGTCGACGCCGGGGAGCTCGAGCACCACCTCATAGGCCTCGGCGGTCTCGCGCACCTCAGCGGCGGGAACACGCTCGGCGGTCTGGAGCTGCTGCTCGAGCCGATCGAGGAGGCCGAAGGGAGACGACGTACGGACGGTCAACATGGTTCGGACGGCGATGGATGGGTCGGGGTCGCCCCCGATGACGCCACTGTTGCGGTGCCGATGGAACCTGCCGATGGGGTCCACCGCACCTGCGGGCCGAGGGAACCGAACCAGGGACGGTTCTCACACCCCCAAGCCCCCCGCTGGCCAGGGCGGCTTCCCGCACCGCAACACCTGTCCACATTCCTTCACAGGCTGTTACGATATCTGCAGATCCACTTCAACTCCATGGCCGACTCCTCCACCTCCCGCTTCGGTTTTGTCGCCTTCGCCGAGACCTGGAATGGCCGTCTGGCCATGCTGGGCTTCGTGATCGGCCTCGCCACCGAACTGCTCACCGGTCAAGGCATCCTGTCCCAGATCGGCCTCGGCTGATTCAGGCTCCCTTGCCTTGTCACCCCTCCGGGTTACCGGAGGGGTTTTTTTGTGCCGAAGGGCGCCGCCGGAACTCGTTGCGGCAACGCTCCGAGCAGTAGCGGACCTCATCCCAGACCGTCTTCCACTTGCGGCGCCATTGAAACGGCCGGCCACAACAGACGCAGGTCTTGGTCGGACGATCGGCGTGGTGGGGCATCCCGGCACCATTGGGCAGTACACACACCGGACGGCCCCAGAGCTGGTCTGCAGGACAGTCACGACGTGGGGGCTCCTTAACGTAGGCGCACCATGGAAATCTCTGCGATGGGCCGGGTTCGCCGCACCACGTCGACTGCCCTGCTGCTCACCTCTCTTGGGCTGACAGCGGCCCAGCCGGCGTCCGCCGAGCCGACCCCGGCCTCCCCCTACAGCTTCACCGTCGAGCCCTATGGCTACCTGCCCTGGGCCCATGTCGACACCAGCATCCGCGGATTTGACAGCACCACCGTGCTGGGGCCGGGGCAACTGCTCAATCTGCTGG
>CAMASU010000222.1 GCA_945861105.1 Synechococcus sp. UW140 | reverse complement strand
GGTGAGCACCGGTTTCTTCCGCGACCATCCGCTCGCCGCCAAGGACGGGGACGGCTTTCAGCAGTTCCTGCTCGACTGCGGTTTTCACCTGCTCGACATCACCCCCTGCGCCGACGGCCGGCTGGCCCACGCCATCGCCTACGCCCTGCGCATCCCCACCAGCTGCGTGCGGCGCCGGCCCCACGCCGGGGCCCTGTTCGACGTCGAGAACACCGTCGACCGCTGGGTCAAGACCGAACATCGCCGCTACCGCGAGGCGGTGCCCAACGAGGCCCATGCCCCCACCCGCTACCTCAAGGTGGTGGTGTATCACTTCAGTTCCCTCGACCCCGGCCACGAGGGCTGCGCCGCCCACGGGTCCGACGATGCGGCGGCCCGCCGGGCGGGCATGGAACGCCTCGATGCCTTCCGCCAGGCGGTGGAGAACGGCTTCTGCTGTGGAGCCTCGGTCGACCTGCTGCTGCTGGGTCTCGACACCGACACCGACACCCTGCGGGTGCATGTGCCCGACCGCGACGGTCGGGTGGAACTGGACCAGTGGCTGGACGCCGGTGAGCTCTACGGCGCCACCGCAGGGCTGTCGGCCGAAGCCGCCCGGGCGGCGCTGCTGGAGCAGGTGACGAACGCGGCACCGGGACCGGTCGATGACGGCATGGCCCGTCTGCTGGCGCGGCTGATCGAGCACAACTTCTCCCAGATCGACTACGTGCGCTGGTTCCATGGCGGCGCCTACGCCGATGCCGGCCACGCCGAACGGTTCATCGGTGTCGGCATCGGCTTCAAGGAGATTCACCTGCGCAACCTCACCTACTTCGCCCACCTCGACACGGTGGAGGAAGGGGCTGACGACCTCGACGTGGGCATCCGCATCTTCCGCGGGCTGAACGTCTCCCGGGGTCTGCCGATCCCTGTGGTCGTGCGGTTCGACTACCGCGGCACCGTTCCCGGGGCCCGGGAGCGGGCCATCGACCACGGCGAACGGGTGATGGAGGCCCTGCGGCTGCGCTACGCCGACCTCGCGTCGATGGGCCTGCTGTTTCTGTTGCTGTCGGTGCGGGATCGCGACCGCGACGTTCCTGCCGAGACCGTGCGCTCCACGATCACCTTCGCCCCCACGGGAGGCCATTGACATGCTCATCTGCAAGGTCGTCAAACCCCTGGTCTCCACGAATCGCATCCCCGATTTCGAACACAAGCATCTGCAAGTTGTGCTTGACGGCAGCACCAAGAAAGTGGCCGTGGATGCCGTGGGCTGCGTACCCGGTGACTGGGTGATCTGCGTGGGCAGTTCCGCCGCCCGCGAAGCAGCCGGCAGCAAGTCGTACCCCAGCGACCTCACGATCGTGGGGATCATCGACCACTGGGAACCCGACCCGCCAAAACCACCGGCCGCACCACCGGCCACACCTCCAGCCCCCGCACCGGCCCCCGGAGGTGCCTGATGGAGATCATGCAGGTGGTCGGCTCCCTGGTCTGCACCCATCGGGTCACCGGTCTGGGTCACTGGAACCTGCGGGTGCTGCGCACCGGCAAGGGCAAGCTGAGCGTCGCCGTCGACCCCGTGGGCGCCTCCCCCGGCAACTGGGTGTTCACCGCCAGCGGCTCCGCCGCCCGCTTTGCCTGCGGTGACCCCGAAGCCCACACAGATCTGACCATCGGCGGAATCATCGACCACTGGTCACCGGACGGTTGACCGCTTCACCGCTCCCTCCCCCCGTTCGCCACCGTCAGCCGCCATGACCAGCTCCTCCCCCCGCCAGCCCTCCAGCCGTCGGCGCAGCAGCGCCCGTCCGGCGGCCGCGGCCTCCGGTCAGCCAGCCCTTCCGGCAGCTGTAGAGTCAGCCGCCCAGGCGACCCCGGACCCCGAGGTTCCTGCCGAGGGCACCGTCGCCGCCACCCCGGCTGATCCCACCCCGACCGAGGCCACGCCGGCCCCCCCGGCCCCGCGTCCGTCGCGGTCCACCCCGTCCCCCCGCACCCAAAGCACAGCCATGACCTCTTCCGTTCATGGGATCGCCCTCGGCATGATCGAGACCCGTGGCCTGGTGCCCGCCATCGAGGCGGCCGACGCCATGACCAAAGCAGCCGAAGTGACCCTGATCGCCCGCGAATTCGTCGGCGGCGGTTACGTCACCGTGATGGTGCGCGGCGAGACCGGTGCCGTCAACGCAGCGGTCCGGGCCGGTGCCGACGCCTGCGAGCGGGTCGGTGACGGCCTCGTGGCCGCCCACATCATTGCCCGCCCCCATGCCGAGGTGGAGCCCGCCCTGGCGGCCAGCCCGGCCGGCACCCGCCGCAGCTGAGAGGAATGACCGCCACCGTGCATCCGCGGGTGCTGGCCTACCTGGGCCGCGCCCTCAGCCTGGAACTGACCGCTGTGCAGCAGTACATGACCCAGGCCTCCCTGGCGGAGTCATGGGGCGACCGCGAGGCCGCCGACCGCTTCCGCCACGAAACCGTGGAGGAGATGCAGCACGCCGAGCGCATCGTCGCCCGCATGATCAGCCTGGGGGTGGCCCCGGGGACGTCCCAGCTGAAGGCCGTCACCACCGCCCCCACCCTTGAAGGGCTGCTCGAACGCAACACCGACCTGGAGGATCAGCTGATCCGCCATTACGCCGAAGCCAGCCGCTTCTGCCAGCAGATCCAGGACGACGGCAACAGCAGCTTCTTTGAAGCGCTGCTCGCCGAGGAACAGTCCCATGGCCGCGAGGTGGCCTCCTGGCTGGCCGACCAGCAGGGCCCGATGCCCGTGGCCCTCGAGCGCGCCCCCTTCTGAGCTGAGACCTTGTCCCCCCCTCCGCCGCTGGTCGCCCAGCTCGTCTGGCTCATTCCTCTTTACGGCTTCAGCGGCATGCTGCTGTCGCTGCCCTGGGCCAGCGGTCTGATCAAGCGGGAGGGCCCCCGGCCGGCGGCCTATCTGAATCTGATCGTCACCCTGCTGGCGGTGCTCCACGGCAGCCTGCTGTTGCGCGAGGTGCTGCTGCATGGGGCGCTGCACATCGAATTCCCCTGGTTCCAGGCCGCCGATCTGGATCTGCGCATCGGCTTCGACCTCAGTCTCACCAACCTGGCGGCCCTCGAATTCGTCACGGGCATGAGCCTGCTGGGGCAGGTGTTTGCCCTTGGCTATCTCGACAAGGAATGGTCCCTCGCCCGCTTCTATGCCCTGGTGGGTTTCTTTGAAGGCGCCATGGCCGGCGTCGTGCTGAGCAGCAACCTCTTTCTCAGCTTCTTCCTGCTCGAGATGCTCACCCTCTCCACCTACCTGCTGGTGGGGTTCTGGTACGCCCAGCCGCTGGTGGTGACCGCCGCCCGGGATGCCTTCCTCACCAAGCGGGTGGGGGATGTGATGTTGCTGATGGGGCTGGTGGGCCTGTCGGCCGCGGCCGGGTCGCTGGAATTCGACGACCTCTATGCCTGGGGGGGTTCCCTCGAACGGGCTGGGGCCGTGGGCACCCTGGCCCCGACACTGCTCGGCCTTGGGTTGATCGCCGGACCCATGGGCAAATGTGCCCAGTTCCCGATGCACCTCTGGCTCGATGAAGCCATGGAGGGTCCCAATCCCGCCTCGATCCTGCGCAATTCGGCGGTGGTCACCTGCGGCGCCCTCGTGCTGCTCAAGGTCATGCCGCTGCTGCGCATCTCGCCCCTGGCCCTGGTGGTGCTGGTGGTGGTCGGTGCCGTCAGCGCCGTCGGTGGCGCCCTGGTGGCCCTGGCCCAGGTGGACATGAAAC
>CAMASU010000221.1 GCA_945861105.1 Synechococcus sp. UW140 | reverse complement strand
CGCGGAAGGTCTGGAGACCAGGCTTGGGGTTCTGGAGCTGGAGAACGGTTACCCCAGCAAGGCTGCAGCCACCAGGCTCTACGACGAACTTGATTTCCAGCGGGCCACCCAGGCTTACCTCTGGGCCCTGCCGGCCGTGGGGTTCAAGGCGCTCTATGACGCCCAGGCCAAAACCTTCGGCGCCCGCAATGGCGATGTGGTGCTGTACCAGACCCTGAAGGACAAGGCGGGGATGCTCACCCCCAACATCACCACCCTCTACGCCTTCAGCTTCTGGGATCTGGCCAGGCAGGGCCCGCTGGTGGTGGAGGTGCCCGCCGGGCTCACCGCCGGTGGCGTGCTCGACATCTGGCAGCAGCCGATCACCGACATGGGCCAGACAGGCCCCGACAAGGGCACCGGAGGCCGCTACCTGATCCTTCCCCCCGGCATGGCGGAGCCGGTGGCGCCGGGTTACCGCATCGTTCGCTCGCCCAGCAACCAGATCTGGTTCGGCACCCGTGGCCTCGATCCCGACAAGGCCGTGGCAGAGGCCACCGTGCGCCGTCATCGGCTCTACGGCTGGAACCAACGCAGCAACCCACCCACGAACGCCTTCATTCCTGTGGCCGGTCGAACCTGGCAATCGGCCCAGCCCGCCGACCTTGGGTACTGGCGCCTGCTCAGTGAGCTGTATGCCAACGAACCGGTCGCCCCCCGCGACCGGATGATGTTCGGCCTGCTGGCACCCTTGGGGATCAGCCCCGGCCAGCCCTTCCAGCCCGATGCCCGCCAGGCAAAGGTGCTCACGGAGGCCGCCCAGGTGGGGGATCTGATGGCCCGCACCATCGCCTACGACAAGCGCACCCCAGGCGCCACGGTCTACCCCGGCAAGCACTGGGAGTACGCCGTGCTGTTTGACCTCAACCAGGAAACCCCCGATCAACGACGGGTGCAGTTCGATGAACGCAGTTCCTGGTTCTACGAAGCGATCGGCATGTCGGCCGGCATGCAGGGACGGATCGTGGGATTCGGGCAGGTGTATCTGGAGGCATCGAAAGACAAGACCGGCCAATGGCTCGATGGCGGCCGCGCCTACCGGATGCGGGTGCCGGCGAACGCACCGGTGAAGCAGTTCTGGTCGATCACCCTCTACGACAACCTCAGCCGCGGGCCGCTGATCACCGACCAGGGCGCCGCAGACATCAGTTCGCGCAAGCCAGATCTGGTGACCAACGCTGATGGTTCGGTGGATGTGACCTTCGCACCGGTGCGGCCCGCTGGCGCCGCCAACTGGATCAAGACCACACCGGGCAAAGGCTGGTTTGCCTACTTCCGTTTCTACGGACCCAGCGAGGCCTACTTCAGCAAGGCCTGGCAGCTCAATGACATCGAACCGCTAGAACCCATGACCTCGCTCTCGCCCGCTGAGGCCAGGGCCATCGCCAAGGAAGCCTGGCTCTACGCCTATGCGCCACTCCAGGGTTATCAGACCTTATGGAACCAGACCCAGAACAAGAGCTTCCCTGGCTACATAGGGGGTTTCAATCAGTTCCGCCATTACGCACGATCTGCCACACCAGCCGACACCGATATTGTCACTCCCAACAACGACACCCCCTACTCCTGGGCGTGGCTGGATCTGCGAGCTGAACCGATCGTGCTCTCGCTGCCAGCGGTACCGGCACCGCGTTACACCGTGAATCAGTGGTTTGATCTCTATACGCACAACTTCGCTTACACCGGTGTCCGCTCCACGGGACGCAAGGCCGGCACCTATCTGTTCGTCGGTCCAGGCTGGAACGGTCCTGTCCCCAGAGGCATCACCAAGGTGTTCCGCGCGGAGACTGATTTCATCGGCACCCTGACGCGCACCCAACTCAACGGTCCTGCCGACATTCCAGAACTGCAGGCGCTGCAAGCCAGGTACACCCTGACACCCCTGTCCCGTTTCAACGGCACAGCACCACCACCCGCGGCACCACCAGTGGCGTGGCCTGCCTGGGATGGCACCAAAGCCGAAGGAATCGGCTTCATCGGCTACCTCAATGCCCTCCTGCCGTTCATGCCCACCGTGCCATCGGAGCGCGCATTGATGGCACGCTTCGCTCGAATCGGCATCGGGCCTGGGGTTCCGTTTGATGCGGCAAAGCTTGATCCCCCCATCCGCACGGCCATGGAAGAAGGCGTTGCCAGTGCCGCCAAGGAGCTGAAAGCCAAGGCCCTCACCCAGACCAGCTCCCAGGGTTTTTTTGGCACCAGGCAGGAGCTGGGGCCTGATTACCTCACCTTCCGCTCCATGGGAGCCCTGCTGGGCATTTATGGCAACAGCAGTGAAGAGGCCATGTATGCCAGCCAGCAGACAGGGCCCGACGGCATGGTGCTGGATGGCCGCAGGCGTTGGGTGTTGCGCTTTGAGCCGGGCCAGCTGCCGCCGGTCACAGAGTTCTGGTCGGTGACGATGTACAACCTGCCCGAGCGTCTGCTTGTGGAGAACCCGCTGAATCGGTATTCCATTGGCGATCGCACGCCGGGCCTCAAGCTCGGAGCAGATGGATCACTGGAAATCATCATTCAGAATGAGAATCCAGGCGCTGATCGCGAATCAAACTGGCTGCCGGCACCGGCGGGCCCCTTCTTCTTTGTGGCCCGATTGTATGGGCCAAAAGAGCAGGCCCTGAAGGGTGCATGGAAGCTGCCCAACCTGGTTGAGCGGCAGTGAACAAAGGCTTCAGGCGACGACGCTGCGCAGGTTGGCCAGGACCGAACGGCTGTCGGAATGGCAGACCACGACCACCGGCTTGCGGCAGCAGCCATGGGGCGCACCGCGTCAGGATCAGGGGAAGCCGTGGGTGACGGGGCGAGGCTTGAACATCATTCTCATCCAGGCCAGCGACTGGTGTGCCGACCGGGTCGCCGTGGTGCGGGATCAGCGGGCGGTGCACATCCGGCAGGTGCTGCGGGCCCAGGTGGGCGACAGCCTGCGGGTGGGCCTGCTGGGCGGAGCCTGCGGCCAGGGGGTCATCGAAGCGATCGATGGCGATGGGGTGCAGCTGCGGGTGGATCTCAACGAGGCGCCGCCCGCGAGACATCGGTTCGACATCGTGCTGGCATTACCGCGGCCGAAGATGCTGCGGCGAATGTTGCGACAGACGGCAGAATTCGGTGTCACCCATCTGCATCTGATCCATAGCGCCAGGGTGGAGAAGAGCTACTGGCAAAGCCCGCTGCTGCAGCCGGACGCGGTGCAGGCGGCGCTGGTGGCGGGCCTGGAGCGATCCCGCGACACCATTGCCCCGCAGGTGCATCTGCACCGGCGCTTTCGACCGTTCGTCGAAGATCTGCTGCCGGCCTTGTGTGCAGGCCGCCCGTGCTGGCTGGCCGACAGGGGAGCGCCCATGGGCCTGGCGACTGCCGCCACGGGGCCAGCGCTGGTGATGATCGGACCAGAAGGTGGATTCGTGCCCTTTGAAGTGCAGCTGGCCGAATCAGTGATCGCCCAGCGGGTGCATCTGGGCGACCGGATTCTGAGCGTGGATACCGCATTAACCACGGTGCTTGCCCAGGGCATGGGGTGAGGCGGGCCCGCCGGCTGGGGTCAGTCAAGATCAACGCTTTCCAGCAGGATCCGGCAGCGCATCAGCCGGTCGGCATCAACGGCCCAGCAGGCGATCTGAGAGTGTTTCGCGTCGTTGTCGTCCTTCATCTCGTCGACAACATTGTCGTGGAACTGCTCGAGGTGACGCACCAGGGCCAGGGCGATCT
>CAMASU010000220.1 GCA_945861105.1 Synechococcus sp. UW140 | reverse complement strand
CGTTCCAGGTCGTCCAGGGAGCGATCGAACCGGGTCGGCGGCGCGACGGGGGCCGGGGCAGGAGCAGGGGCCGGATCAGCCGCCACAGGGGCCGGCTGCGGCATCGCCGCAGGGGATGGGTCCTGCGGCACAGGCTCGACCTGGGCGAGCAGGGGCAGCAGCGGCAGCAACAGCAGCAGACGAGGGGCCATCATGGCCCCAGTCTGACCGATGGCCTTCAGGATCCGGCGGCGGTGCGGCCACAACGCTCCAGGGCGCGGAGTCCCAGCAGCACCAGATCAGGCCAGGGGGGGCAGCGGCTTCCCAGCCGGTCCTGCAGGCTCACCGCCGGGGCCGGCATCGGGTGGCGGCCGTTGAGACCGAGGCCGAACCGCAGCTGCCGCGCCTGCCCCCCTCGCCACACCACGGCGGAAAGAATGCCGGCCAGCTTGCGCCCCTCAAGCATCAGGTCGTTGGGGGGCTTGATGGTCAGGGGCAGGGCGAAGGGGGCCAGCTCCTCCGCCAGGGCCTCGGCCATCAGCAGAGGCAGCGCAGGCGGTGGTGGCAGCTCAGCCGTCCAGGGCAGGGCGGCGCTGATCCACAGTCCCCCCCGCGGGGACTGCCAGCGGCGGCCGTGCTGACCGCGGCCGAAGCGCTGCCGGTGGGCGATCACCACCAGGTGTCCCTGGCCGCCGTTGGCCAGCCAGCGGCTGAGCTCATCTTCGGTGCTGGCGCAGACCGACAGCTGGCGCAGGCGCCAGGGCAACAGCAGGGGTTGCCCTCGGCCTGCCCAGCGGGCCCGGAGGCGGCCTCCGGCCTTCAACGCAGCTTGACCACATCGATGGGGCGAGCCAGCACCGTCTGCAGGCGCCGGGCGGTGGCCACGGCCCGTTCGTGGGTGTGGAACTGGTAGGCCTCATCCGGCTGGGCCACGGTCACGATCGCCTGCTCTGCACCGAGGCTGAGGTAGGCGTGGGTCTCGCCCAGGGTGAGCACATAACGCTCGGGGTCCACCCCGCGCAGGGAATGGGTGGGATCAAGCCAGGGGCTCCAGAGGTTCATGGGCGGCGACGCGGTGCACGGGATATCCCGTGCGTCTCAGCCAAGACTGATGGCTGGACGAGCTGGTTTTTGCGCTCGCAAGCATGTTTTCAGCATCCCGTTACGGCAGCCAGGCGGCGGGCCGCCTCCAGCAGCACCGGCTCCTCCCGCACCAGGGCCAGCCGAAGCCAGCCCTCGCCGGCCTGACCGAACCCCACCCCCGGCGTGAGGGCGACGCCACTGCGCTGCAGCAGCTGGCTGCAGGCCTCCTCACTGCCCATGGCCCGCAGGGAAGGCGGCAACGGCAACCAGTGATAAAGGGCCATCCCAGGGAGCGGCACGGTCCAGCCGGCCCGCCCCAGGGCCGCCCCCATCAGCTCCCGGCGGGCGCGATAGGTCGGCAGCAGACGCTGGGGCCAGTCGGGCCAGTCCCGCAGGGCGGCCGCCGCACCGGCCTGCAGGGCCAACGACTGGTTGAAATCGACGACGGCCTTCACCCGGGCCAGGGCCTCGATCAACGGCGCCGCCCCCACGGCGAAGGCCAGCCGGAAGCCCCCGAGGCACCAGGCCTTGGAGAGGGAAAAGAATTCGATGCCCCCCTCCCGCCAGTGGGGGCAGCGGAGCAGCGCCGGCGCCTCCCCTTCGAGGGCCAGGTCGACATAGGGGTTGTCGTGGGCCAGCACCAGGCCGTGGCGACGGGTCAGAGCCAGGGCCTCCTCCAGACAATCCTGGGCGCCCACCGTCGCCGTCGGGTTGTGGGGAAAGCCAAAGACCAGCAGGCGCAGCTGCTGCCAGTCAGCAGCGCTGAGCTGCTGCCAGTCGGGCCGCCACCCCTGGTCGGCCTGCAGTGACAACCGCCGCAGCCGCCCCCCGGCCAGCAGCACGCCACCGGCGTGGCTGGGGTAGCAGGGATCCAGCACCAGGGCACCATCGCCGGGGTTGAGCAGGGCCAGGGGCAGGTGGGCCGTGCCCTCCTGGGACCCCACCAGCAGCAACACCTCGCGATGGGGATCGACCTGGACGCCGAATCGCCGCTGCACCCAGGCGGCGACGGCCTCGCGAAAAGGGAGAGTTCCCGCCTGCAGGCAATAGGCCGCACTCGCTGGCTCACGCAGGGCCTCGGCAAAGACCTCAAGCACCGCCGGCGGTGGCTGCAGATCGGTGGACCCCAGGGAGAGGTCGATCAGCGGCCGCTCGAGGGAGTCGGCGGAAGCGGCGTAGACCTGCTTGCGCCGGTCCATCCGGGCAAATACACCAGCCCCCAGGGCTTCGAGCCGCTCAGAGATGCGCATCCAGCAGCGCCTGCAGCTGGGGCTTGGTGATGGCGCCCTCGTGCCGCACCACCTCCTGCCCATCCCGGAAGATGAGCAACGAGGGAATGCCCTGGACCCTGAACGCATCCCGCTGCAGGGGATTGCCATCCACCTCCAACTTGCCGACGGTGAGACGTCCCGCATAGGTGGCGTCGGCCCAGTCCATCAGCGGTGCCACCAGCCGGCAGGGACCGCACCAGGGAGCCCAGAAATCAACCAGCACCGGCCCCTTGGCCTGCAGCACCTGCTCCTGGAAGTTGGTATCAGTGAGGGTCTGAACAGCCACAGCGGGGCAGAGCACTCACCCGATCCTATGGGGGATGGGTGTCGATCAGAGGCTGTCGATCGACCGCTTCAGCTGCTCCAGCTCCTGATCGACCTCCGCCGCCTGGGCCGGCTGCAGCTGGGGCTTGCGGCTTTCATCGGGCAGGGCCACCGGTGTGGGATTGAGACTGGCCTTGAGGGCGGCCAGTTCGGCATCCACATCGCCACCGGACTCCAGGCTCTGGAAGCGGCTTTCCAGGTCAGAACCGGCCAGCTCGGCGGCCGCCTGCCCCCGGGCCTCCATGGCCTGCACCTTCTCTTCCATGCGCTCAAACGCGGCCATGGACGAATCGGTGTTGAGCCCCCCCACGGCACCCTGAAGCTGCTCCTGGGCCTGGGCCGCCTGGGCCCGCGCCTTGAGCATGTCCTTCTTGGTGCGGGCCTCGGCGATCTTGCCCTCGAGAACCATCAGGTTCTTCTTGAGGGCGTCAATCTGGGTGGTCTGGGTGGAGAGCTGGGCATTGAGGGCCGTGGCCGTCTCCTGGTAGGTCTTGCGGCGGCTGAGGGCTTCGCGGGCCAGGTCTTCCTCACCCTTCTTGAGGGCCAGTTCCGCCCGCTCGTACCAGGTGCGCGACTGGGCCTCGGCCTGCTCAGCCTGGTTCTGGATGCGTTTCTGACTGGCAATGGCGGTGGCCACGGCGCTGCGCAGCTTCACCAGGTCCGACTGCATGTCGGCGACCGACTGATCGAGGATCTTGGCGGGATCCTCGGCCCGGCTCACCAGGTCGTTGAGGTTGGCCCGAAACAGGCGGCTGAGTCGTTCGAAGAAGCCCATGGGGCGGGGGTGGAGCGGGGCTGCAGCGACCCTAGCCAGAGCGGCCCTAGCCCACCAGGGTCGGATGGCCGTCCGACCTAGGCTGATTCGATGGCCGAACCCCGTGGCACATCCCTGGGCCGCTGCCTCGATGCCCTCACCGATGGCTGGCGGCGGGACGGAGGGCTGGCGGGTCTCTGGCAGGCCTGGCCCCGCATCGCCGGCAGTCCCCTGGCCGACCACTGCCGTCCCCTGCGGCTGCAGGGCGGCGTGCTCTGGGTGGGCGCCGACCATCCCAGCTGGCTGCAGGCCCTGCGCTTCAGCCGCCATCAG
>CAMASU010000219.1 GCA_945861105.1 Synechococcus sp. UW140 | reverse complement strand
CGCCCGCCCCGTGCCAGCCCCCCGCCCGGCCCCGGTGGCCACCCCTGAGCAGGCGAGCGGCGATCTGCTGCGCCGCTGGCTTGCGGCCAAGGCGGCGCTGATGGCCGGCAACGGTGACGACGCCAGCCTGCGGGGGCTTGCGGTGCCGGCCCTGGTCGACAGCGCCCTGGCCAGCCGTCAGAGCGATGCCGACCGCGGTCGGCGGCGCCGTGTGACCGCCGAAGTGCAGGAGGTGACCCTCAGCAGCGACACCCCGTCGCGTCGGGAGCTGCGGGCCACGATCCGCTACAGCGAGCAGCTGCTGGCGGCGGATGGCCGGGTGCTCGAGTCCTCGGGTCCCACGACCCTGCGCAACACCTACGTGCTGCATCCGCAGCCCGGTGGCGGCTGGCTGGTGGCCGACTTCAGGCCCGGGTCCTGAAACGTCCCGGTCCTGGATCCGGTTTCTAGAGTGGCGAGTCCGCCATCACCAACGGCCTGATGTTCGAGGAACTGTCCCAGCGGCTCGAGGAGGCCGTCCGTGGTCTCCGCGGTCAGGCGTCCATCAGCGAGAGCAACATCGACGCAGCCCTGCGGGATGTGCGCCGGGCGCTGCTTGAGGCCGACGTCAGCCTGCCGGTGGTGAAGGAATTCATCGACGAGGTGCGCGAGGCCGCCCTCGGCGCCGAGGTGGTGAGAGGGGTCACCCCCGATCAGCAGTTCATCCAGATCGTCCACGACCAGCTGGTGCAGGTGATGGGCGGCGGCCAGGCCCCCCTGGCCCGGGCGGCCGAGGCCCCCACCGTGGTGCTGATGGCAGGCCTGCAGGGGGCAGGCAAGACCACCGCCACCGCCAAGCTGGGGCTGCACCTGCGGGAGCAGGGGCGCCGCCCGCTGCTGGTGGCGGCCGACGTGTATCGGCCGGCGGCCATCGATCAGCTGCAGACCCTGGGTCGGCAGATCGGCGTTGAGGTCTTCAGCCTGGGGGCTGACACGCCACCGGAGGCGATTGCCGCCGCCGGCCTCGCCCACGGCCGCGACGGGGGCTTTGACACGGTCATCGTCGACACGGCGGGACGCCTCCAGATCGACACGGCGATGATGGAGGAGATGGTGCGCATCCGTGGCGCCGTGCAGCCCGATGAGGTGCTGCTGGTGGTGGACGCCATGATCGGCCAGGAAGCGGCCGAGCTCACCCGTGCCTTCCATGAGCAGGTGGGCATCACCGGGGCGGTGCTCACCAAGATGGACGGCGACAGCCGGGGCGGTGCGGCCCTGTCGATCCGCAAGGTCAGCGGTGCACCGATCAAGTTCATCGGCACCGGCGAGAAGGTCGAGGCGCTGCAGCCCTTTCACCCCGAGCGGATGGCGAGTCGCATCCTCGGCATGGGCGATGTGCTCACCCTGGTGGAGAAGGCCCAGAAGGAGGTGGAGATCGCCGATGTCGAGCGCATGCAGCGCAAGCTGCAGGACGCCAGTTTCGACTTCTCTGATTTCCTGCAGCAGATGCGCCTGATCAAGCGCATGGGGTCCCTGGGCGGGCTGATGAAGCTCATCCCGGGGATGAACAAGATCGACGACGGAATGCTGCGCCAGGGTGAAGCCCAGCTCAAGCGCATCGAGGCGATGATCGGCTCGATGACGCCGGCCGAGCGGCAGGATCCGGATCTGTTGGCCGGGCAGCCATCGCGTCGGCGGCGCATCGCCCGCGGCAGCGGCCACAGCCCGGCGGAGGTGGACAAGGTGCTGGCCGATTTTCAGAAGATGCGTGGCTTCATGCAGCAGATGTCCCGGGGTGGTGGCATGCCTGGGATGCCCGGCATGGGAATGCCCGGCATGCCGTCGATGCCGGGAATGCCGTCCATGCCGGGGATGCCCGGCATGCCTGGAATGCCCGCCCGCGGCGGCGCGGCCCCCCGCCGTCGCCAGCGTCCCGACAAGCCCCGCAAGGGCTTCGCCGACCTCTGAGGTCGGCGGGAAGGTAAGGTGTTGGATTGTCCATCACGTCCAGAAGGGTTCCGATGATCACGCTCCGACTGAAGCGCTTCGGCAAGAAGCGGGAAACCAGCTTCCGGATCGTGGCCTGCAACAGCACCAGCCGGCGTGATGGCCGGCCCCTGGAGGAGCTGGGCTTCTACAACCCCCGCACCGATGAGACCCGGCTCAACACCGACGGTCTGCGCCGACGGCTCGACCAGGGTGCCCAGCCCAGTGACACCGTGCGGATGCTGCTGGAGAAGGGTGGGCTGCTGACGAAAAAGGTTCGTCCGGCTGAGATTGTCGGCAAGGCCCGCCAGGCTGCGGCCCGTGAGGCCGAGGCCCGTGCCGCCGCCAAGGCCGCGGCTGAAGCCGCCGCTGCCGAAGCCGCTGCTGCCGCTGAAGCCGCCGCCGCGGCTGAAGCCGCCACCGCCGAAGCCGCCACCACGCCTGAAAAGACGGCCGCCGACGCCTGAGCGGCGCCATGGACGGCCATGAAGGCCCACGGCACCTGTGCATTGAGCTGCCTGATCCCCCGGCAGCCCTCGCCCTGGCGGGCCCGGGGGAGGCAACCCTCAAGCGACTGGCTGATCTGACGGGCGCCCGGTTGGTGCTCAGGGGACTTGAGCTGCACATCGACGGCCGGCCCAATCAGCTGGAACGCTGTGCGGCCCTTGTTGAACTGCTGCGTCCCCTCTGGTCCGAAGGGCAGGCGGTGACCCAGGTCGATCTCAACACGTCCCTCCAGGCGCTGGATGCCGGTCGTGCCGCCGACCACCGGGCCCTCAGTCAGCAGGTGCTTGCGCGCAGCCAGAGTGGTCGGCTGCTGCGTCCGCGGACCCTCCGTCAGCACCAGTACGTCGAGGCGATGGAGCGCCACGACCTGACCCTGGCCCTGGGACCGGCGGGCACCGGCAAGACCTTCCTGGCGGTGGTGCAGGCCGTCCGTTGCCTCAGCGAACGCCGGGTGGAGCGCATCGTCCTCACCCGACCGGCTGTCGAGGCGGGTGAACGGCTGGGCTTTCTGCCGGGGGATCTGCAACAGAAGGTGGATCCCTACCTGCGGCCCCTCTACGACGCCCTGCATGGCCTCGTCGGCAATGAGCGCACCGCCGCACTGCTCGAGAAAGGCACGATCGAAGTGGCCCCGCTGGCCTACATGCGTGGTCGCACCCTCAGCGATGCCTTCGTGATCCTCGATGAAGCGCAGAACACCACCTGCGCCCAGATGCGCATGGTGCTCACCAGGTTGGGCGAGAACTCGCGCATGGTGGTGACGGGTGACCCCACCCAGATCGACCTGCCCCCTGGCCAGCTCAGCGGTCTGGTCGAGGCCGCCCAGGTGCTCCAGGGTGTGGAAGGCATCGCCATCTGTGAGCTCACGGCAGCCGATGTGGTGCGCCATCCACTGGTGCAGCGGCTGGTGGAGGCCTACGGCCGCCGGGATGCGCAGCTGCGCCGCTGACCGTGGATCCCCTCGCCGTGGCGGCATCGCGCGGCGGCGGAGAACCGAACCCGGCGGTGCAGCAGATGGCCGTTGCAGCTGCCAGCATGGGGGTCAGATTCTTCCCCTGACCCGCCATGCCGGCCAGCAGTGATTTCCAGGAGGCCATCCGCGAGGCCCAGAGCAGTGCCCTCGTCGGCCCCAACGTGGTCAACCGTGCCCTGCCCTACGTGGGTGGCGGCATGATCCTCACGGCCCTCGGGGTGATGGGCGGCCTCTCGATGATCGCCACCCCGCTGTTCATGCCCCTGTTCTGGGCGGCACTGATCGGCAACCTGGTGCTGTTCTTCGTGGCCCAGAACGT
>CAMASU010000218.1 GCA_945861105.1 Synechococcus sp. UW140 | reverse complement strand
CCATTGCTGCTCGATGTTCTCGGGCAGGGCGGCCACGAGGCAACTGCCGATCACCAGCACCCGGCGGGGCTGGGTGGGAGTCACCTCCAGATCGAGGGGGGCGCGGAACCCCAGACCGGTGAGCATCGCGGCCGCGATTCAGTTGATGTTTGGCGGAGTGTAACGGTTGGGGCCAACGGCGAGCCGCGCGACTGGCAATCCACGGTCAACCTTGCAGATTTTGCATCAACCGCCTTGCTGAGAACCTTCAGATTGGCGGGGCTGAGTACATTCACATCCCGCTCGATCAACCCGTGCTCGACCTGCTTCACCTGCACGGATTCAAGTGCGCCGGCACCACCCTGATCTGGAGCCTGCAACGGCACTACGGCGACGCCCTCGGCTACGTCGAAAGCCCCGACAGCGGCAGCCGCCTACCCTGGCAGTGGCTCGCCGCCGCCCTGCCCCAGCGATCCTTCAGGGCCGTGACCTCCCACCTCGTCACCCTGCCGCCGGCCGGCCAGCTGGCCCGGCTCAAGGTGGCCTTCGTGCGCGACCCCATCGCCCGCCTCGCCTCGGCCTACCGCTTCCAGCGCGACCTGCAGCAGCCGCGGCCCGACTGGCTCGAGGGCCTCAGCTTCGAGGGCTACCTCGAGCAGCTGGTGCGGTCGTCGCTCTCCAATTACCAGACCCGCCACCTCTCCCCCCAGGAGCCGGCCGACTGGCAGCTGCGCAACGGCTGGGGCGTCCGCCCCGAACTGATCGACCTCGAACGGCCCGACCTGTTCGTGGGGGTGGTCGAGCGCTACGACGATTCGCTGATCGTGCTCGAGGCCCTGCTCGAGGCCCAGGGCACCCCCCTCGATCTGGCCTACGCCTTCGCCCGCAACACCACCGAATCGAGCGCGCAGGACCGGGCCGATGAACAGGCCCTGCGGGGCAACGGCGACCTGTTCATGACCGAACTCGACCGCAGCCTGCTGCGCCGCGCCGATGAGCGGCTCGACCGCCACCTGGCGGCACTGGCCGACCTCGACGACCGTCGCCGGGGCTTCCGCCAGCGCTGCGCCGCCCTCGCCGCCGACCCGCCTGACCCCACCCTGCGGGGCCAGTCAGACTGGCACTACCTCACAGAAAACGGCTGGGTCGAAGTGAGACACTGAGCCGCAGTCTGCGCCGCCCGCGCCATGACCCCCCGCCGCGGCATCATCCTCGCCGGCGGTTCCGGCACCCGCCTGCACCCCATCACCCAGGCCACCAGCAAGCAGCTGCTGCCGGTGTACGACAAGCCGATGATCTATTACCCCCTCAGCACCCTGATGCTGGCGGGGATCCGCGAGATCCTGGTGATCTCGACCCCCCACGACCTGCCTCGCTTCCGCGAGCTGCTCGGCGACGGCAGCGCCTGGGGGCTCAGCCTCAGCTATGCCGAACAGCCCAGCCCCGACGGCCTCGCCCAGGCCTTTCTGATCGGCGACCGCTTCCTCGACGGCCATCCCGCCGCCCTGATCCTGGGCGACAACCTCTTCTACGGCCACGACCTGGTGCTGGGTCTCGACGGTGCCACCCAGCGGGAGGCCGGCGCCACGGTCTTTGCCTATCGGGTCGCCGACCCCGAGCGCTACGGCGTCGTCGGCTTCGATGCCGAGCGGCGGGTGGTGTCGCTCGAAGAGAAGCCGCCGCGGCCGGCCTCCAACTACGCCGTGACCGGGCTGTATTTCTACGACGAACGGGTGGTGGAGCTGGCCCGCCAGGTGCGGCCCTCGGCCCGCGGCGAACTCGAGATCACCGACCTCAACCGCCTGTATCTCACCGACGGCCAGCTGCACGTCGAACTGCTGGGCCGCGGCATGGCCTGGCTCGACACCGGCACCTGCGATTCGCTGCACGAGGCCGGCAGTTACATCCGCACCCTCGAGAAGCGCCAGGGCCTCAAGATCGGCTGCCCCGAAGAGGTGGCCTGGCGCCAGGGCTGGATCGACGACGGGCAGCTGCTGGCCCTGGCGGCGCCCCTGCGCAAGAGCGGCTACGGCACCTACCTCGAGGGGTTGCTCAACGAGGCCGGTCCCCGCGGGGTGCGGCCATGACCAGCAACGCGCCCCTGCTGCTGCTGGGCCGCCAGGGCCAGGTGGCCCGGGCCGTGCAGCGCCTGGCCCCCGCACAGCTGCCAGACCACCCCCTGGTGGTGCTCGGCCGCCCGGAGCTCGACCTGGCCGCCCCAGCCGCCGACCTCGAGGCCACCCTGGCGGCCCTGCTCGACCAGCACCAGCCCGCCCTTGTGCTCAATGCCGCGGCCTACACCGCCGTCGACCGGGCCGAAACCGAAGCCGCCCTGGCCGAGGCGATCAACGGCACCGCCGTGGGGGTGCTGGCCCGCCAGTGCGCCGCCCGCCGCCTACCCCTGTTTCACCTCTCCACCGATTACGTCTTCGACGGCAGCGGCGAACGCCCCTGGCGCGAAGACGACCCCACCGGCCCGCTGGGGGTCTATGGCGCCAGCAAGCTGGCCGGGGAACAGGCCCTGCGGGCCGCTGCTGGGGACCACCTGCTGCTGCGGGTGAGCTGGGTGTTCGGCCAGGAGGGGGCCAACTTCGTGCGCACCATGCTGCGGCTGGCCGCCGACCGCCCCGCCCTGCGCATCGTCGATGACCAGGTGGGCGGCCCCACCAGCGCCGAAGCCATCGCCCGCACCTGGCTCAGCCTGGTGCCCCGCGCCCTCGCCGACCCCGCCGGCTTTGCCTGGGGCACCTTCCACTACGCCGGCGCCCCGGCCCTCAGCTGGTGCGGCTTCGCCGCCGAGATCTTCCGCCAGGCGGTTGCGCTGGGTGTGCTGGCCGCCGCACCGACCCTCGAGCCCATCCCCACCAGCGCCTATCCCACCCCGGCCCGGCGGCCGGCCAATTCACGCCTCGACGGCAGCGCCTTCAGCGCCGCCTTCGGCCTGCCGCAGCCCGACTGGCGCGACGATCTGCACCACTGCCTGCTCGCCTGGAGATCCCAGCCATGACCCGTTCGCTTCTGATCACCGGCGGCGCCGGCTTCATCGCCGGCAACCTGGTGCACCACTGGGCCGCCAGCCATCCCCAGGACCGGCTGGTGGTGCTCGATGCCCTCACCTACGCCGGCAACCGGGCCACCATCGCCCCGCTCATCGACAGCGGCCGGGTGGCCTTCGTGCACGGCAGCATCACCGATGCCCCCCTGGTGGCGCAGGTGCTGGCCGACCACGCCGTGAGCCATGTGGCCCACCTGGCGGCCGAATCCCATGTCGACCGTTCGATCAGCGGCCCCGGTGCCTTTCTCGACACCAACATCCACGGCACCTTCGTGCTGCTCGAAGGCTTCCGCAGCCACTGGGAGGCCGCCGGCCGCCCCGACGGCTGGCGCTTTCTGCACGTGAGCACCGATGAGGTGTTCGGATCCCTCGAACCCCACGACCCCGCCTTCCACGAAGCCACCCCCTACGCCCCCCGCTCGCCCTACGCCGCCAGCAAGGCCGCCAGCGACCACCTGGCCCGGGCCTGGCAGCACACCTACGGCCTGCCGGTGCTGGTGAGCAACTGCTCCAACAACTACGGGCCTTACCACTTCCCCGAGAAGCTCATCCCCCTCACCCTCATCAACATCCTGCTGGGGCGGCCGATTCCCGTGTACGGCGACGGCAGCAACGTGCGCGACTGGCTGTTCGTCGAAGACCACTGCCGCGCCCTCGACCGCATCCTCGAGGCCGGCATCCCCGGCAGCACCTACTGCATCGGTGGCTGCAACGAGGTGGCCAACCTCGACCTGGTG
>CAMASU010000217.1 GCA_945861105.1 Synechococcus sp. UW140 | reverse complement strand
GGGGGCTGGAGGGAGACCAGGCCGTTCAGACGCTGCTGGGTCTGCTGCAGCAGGGTGTGGTCACCGGCGAGGGCCCAGTACTGCTTCGGGTAACTGGCGCGCGACAGGGGCCAGAGGCGCGTGCCGGTGCCACCGCAGAGGATGACCGGCACCAGAGCGGTCGGGGCCATGGCGGGCTCCGGGGCAGAAGGTTGGGTGATGGTACCGGGACAGGGCCCCGGGCCACCGTCGCCAGGGCTGCCTAGGGTGCGGCAAGGGCCGTGGACGCGACACGTGGAACGGGGTGTGAGCGCTCGTATGGCCACGGCCCTGAACGGCCGCCAGTTGCCGCTGGGCAGCGCTTCATTGCGCAGCCGCCGCCTTGCCAGCCGCCCGGGCGACCTGCCGGGCCCGCTGTATGTCCATGGTGGAGTGGCCCCCACCAGCGTGTCGGCCGTGGTGTTCCGGCCGGAGGGCCTGGACCATCGCCACAACCTGGACCAGGCCGCCCTTGAGGCCCTGCTGCTGGAGGACATGCCGGTGTGGCTGCGCCTCAAGGGGCTCGGCGACAGGGCACTGCTGGAGGACGTGCTGACCCGGGTCGAGGTGCCCGAGCCCCTGCAGCGGGCCCTGACCGAGACCCCCCAGCGCTGTCGGGTGGATGCCCTGGGCAGCGCCCTGCTGATCGTGATGCACCGGCTGGGGGGCAGCAGCGCCAACCGGATGATCAGCGAGCAGGTGGGGTTGGTGCTGCTCAACCGCGTGCTGGTGTCGGTGGAGGAGGTGCCGCGGCCGGTGGCCTTCCCGGAGCTGACCCACTGGCTGGAGCAGCTGCAACCGCCGCCGAGCGCCGCCGACCTGGACGACATCCTCTTCTTTCTGGTGGACGAGGTGCTCGATGAGGTGCTGCCCCTGCTGGAGGACATGGCTGAACAGCTCGACGAGCTGGAGGACAGCGCCCTGCGGCGCCCGAGTCCGAAGGTGCTGCGGCGGGCCTACGAGGTGCGCACGGGCCTGCGGCAGGTGCGCAGCCTGATCTGGCCCCTGCGCAATCAGCTCTTCGTGCTCATCCGCCAGAGCCAGCGGGTGCTGGACAAGGGGGCCGTGCGCGGTTTCCGTGAAGTGAACAGCCATGTGGAGGTGCTGTTCGATGTTGCCGAACTGTTGCGACACCAGTGCGACGGGGTCACCGGCACTTACATGGCCAGCATCAGCAACCGCATGAACCAGGTGATGAAGATGCTCACCATCGTGCAGAGCATCTTTGTGCCACTCACGTTCATCGCCGGGGTGTACGGCATGAACTTCAACCCCGAAACGTCCCCCTGGAACATGCCCGAACTGAACTGGCGCTATGGCTATATCGCCTGTCTGGTGGTGATGGCGGCGGTGGCCTCGGTTCAGGTCACCATTCTCTGGCGACGCGGCTGGTTCCAGGACTGGACAGGCACCCGCTAAAGATCCAGCAGCCCCGGCGGTGGGGTGATCAGCAACCAGCCCTGGGCCAGCTCGATGCGGGGCACGATGGGCTCGACGAAGGGCACGAGGCAGCGGCGCCCATCCGCAACCAGTTCGATTTCGAGCAGGTCGTTGCCGCCATGGTGCAGATCACGCACATGGGCGATGGCCGTCCCCTCGGGCTCAAGCCTCACCTCAAGGTCCTGCAGGTCGAGCACGTGAAACTCCCCCTCCTGCAGAGGCGGGCGGTCATCGGCTGCGACCAGCAGCTCGTGGCGCACCAGCGCTTCGGCCTGACCGCGATCGTCGACCCCCTGAAGACGCAGCACGAACAGATCACGGCCGGGCAGCGGTCGACCCTGCAGCAGCTGCACGGGCCGGGGTGGGGCGCTGTCGTCCCCCCGGGGGCGCAGCCAGCGCGGGCCCGCTTCGGTGAGGCGGGAGGGAAAGTCGGTGGATGGCAACACCCGCAACTCCCCACGGAGCCCCTGGGCAGCCACCACCTCACCCACCACCAGAAACGCATCGGCCATACAGAACTGCGGGGACGGTCGCTAATCTCACCAGAGCATCCAACCCGACTCCGGGTCCTTCGCCATGATCCTGCCAGGCAGCACCGTGCGCGTGGTGGATCCGCGCTCGATCTACGACGGTTACCTGGGGTTCGTGCAGCGTCTGAGCGGCCGCCGGGCGGCGGTGCTGTTCGAAGGCGGTAACTGGGACAAGCTGGTGACCCTGCCCGTGAGTCAGCTCAGCGAGGTTCAGGGCTGAGGCGTTCGAGGGCTGAACGGGCGGCCTCCTGCTCGGCCAGGCGCCGGGAGGGGCCCCAGCCTTCCCCGAGGGTGTCCCCGGCCACGGCCACGGCGCTGTGGAAGCGACGGGGGCTGCCGTGGATGCGTTCCCGCTCTTCGGTGCTGTAGGTGGGGAGCCGGCCATTCTGTCGCTGGCTCCATTCCTGCAGGGCCGATTTCCAGTTGTGCAGGCTGGGATCGGCAAGCAACGCAGCACTGTCGGCCCACCAGGGGGCATCGAGCCAAAGCCGCACCGGATCCAGGCTCCCCCCCCAGGCTTCGTACAGGGCGCCGACGAGGGCTTCGCAGCATTCGGCCCTCACGGTGCGGCGACCGGCATGGTCGCCGCTGGCCTGGGCCCCCTGGAGGATCACGGCATCGAGGTCAAGGCTGGCGGCATGGTCGGCCAGCCAGCGGTCACTGACGAGCTGGCCCCGCAGGGCCGACCGCTGCCCCATCGACAGCTGCGGCAGACGATCCTCAAGAAATTCAGCACAGGCGAGGCGCAGCACCGCATCCCCGAGAAATTCCAGCCGCTCATGGTTCCACGCCAGGCCGGCACTGGTGTGGGTGAGGGCTTCATGGAGCGGACGCAGGTCTGGGGGGTCACCTGGCGGCAGGGAAAGCCCGAGTCGCTGAAGCAGCCGGTCGAGGGTGCGGCTGCGATCGGCATCGGGCTGGGGACAGACCATGGCCGTGGGCAAGAGGGGAAAGCAGGACGTAAGCCGGGTTCTGTTCTCCGGCCGGCGGGGCCGACCGGGGGCGATCATCTGTCTGGGACCGCCGTTACCGACGGCCTCGAGCGGCGCAGAAAGCGGAACCGGTGAATGGTCACCCCTGGTTCCTGGGCCTTGCTCCCGGCCGGGGTTTACCGAGCCAGCGCCTCTCGACGCTGCTGGTGCGCTCTTACCGCACCTTTGCACCCTTGCCTGTACCTGGAGGAACCAGGCCATCGGCGGTGTGTTTCTGTGGCACTGTCCTCACGGTCACCCGCACTGGGCGTTACCCAGCAAGCCTGACCATTCGGGAGCCCGGACTTTCCTCAACCGACACCGTGGTGGCGGCTGCGATCACCTCGCCTGCTTTCCAGAAATCAAGCTACAGGAAGCTGCCGCTGCTGACGTAGCCGGCGGCGCAACCGCAGGGCGCCAGCGGCGAGGGTGCCGACACCCAGCAGAGGCAGAGGGGCAGGGACTGCGGCGACATTGTCGCGGGTGAGCTCACCACCGGAGTAAATCGCTCGGGCTTCGAGAATCTGCCCACCTGAAGCACCATTCACAGTGGTGTTGGCAGGGGCAGGCACGGTGCTGCTGTTGTTGTTGAACAAGAAGGTTGTGACCAACACATCATCCAGGGCAGTGGAACCAGCCGGAATGGTGTAACGGAGGTAAAAAGGGGAGCCCATCGGTGGGGGGGCACCCGGCACAGCTTGAATTGCTGTGTAGTTGTAGTCGGGCTGGGATCCTGAGCCAGCTCCAGTCAGAAAAGATGGCTGGAAGGTCGTGAACGAGGCAGGATCAACGCTTCTAGACCAGCCGAGATTGGTGAGTGTGACTTT
>CAMASU010000216.1 GCA_945861105.1 Synechococcus sp. UW140 | reverse complement strand
CGGGCCAGGCCGCCGGGTCCGTAGAGCGGATCCCCCAGCAGCGGCGCCCCGGCCGCGGCGCAGTGGATGCGGATCTGATGGGGCCGGCCGCTGGCGATCGTCACTTCGGCCAGATCGGCCTCGGCGCGACGGTCCAGCAGCCGCAGATGGCTCAGGGCCGCCAGGGCCCCGGGGTCGTCGGCGGCGGCGGTGCACCACAGCTGGCCCAGCTGCGGATGGGCCCGCCGGCCGATGGGGGTGGCAAGGTCGAGCTCGCCGCCGACGGCCAGGGGCAGCCGGCCCGGCTGCAGCAGGGTGCGATACACCTTGCGACAGCCGGGCCCCGGGCTGCTGGTGCTGTCGCGCAGGCGGCGGCTCAACCAGGCCCGGCTGGCGGTGCTGCGGGCACACACCAGCACACCGCTGGTGCCCCGACCGAGCCGATGCACCGGCCGCGGCACCCCGGCCGGATCCGCCGCCCAGCGGCGCTCCAGCAGCCGCAGGAGTGTGTGGTCGAGAAAGCCACCGGCGGGCAGCACCGGCAGTCCGGCGGGTTTGGCGATCACGTGCAGGTCGCCGTCGTCGTGCAGCACCGTCCACTGCAGCGGCACCGCCGGTTCGATCCAGGGGGGCCGGTGCCAGGCCAGCTGGTCGCCGGCCGCCAGGGGCCGGTCGTCGGCCACCGGCCGGCCGTTGCGGTGCAGCTCACCGGCGGCCAGCCGTTGCCGCCACTGCTGCCGGTCGGAATGGCGGTAACGGTCGGCATACCAGGCGGTGAGGGCGACACCGGCCTCGGCCCGGCCGATGCGGTCGCGGTAGATCCAGCCGCCGTTGGCCGCCGCCGTCACTCCACCAGGCCGTGCTCGAGGGCGTAGCGCACCAGTTCGGTGCGGCTGGCGGTGCCGGTCTTGGCGAACAGGCGGCTCACATACTTCTCGACGTTGCGGATCGAGGTGTCGAGCCGCCGGGCGATCTCCTTGTTCATCAGCCCTTCGGCCACCAGCTGCAGCACGCTCGCCTCGCGGGGGGTGAAGGCATGGTCGGTGGCACCGGTGGCACCGGTGGCACCGGCGGCACGGCGGCTGCCGCCGCCACCCTGCAGCAAGGAGCGGATCTCGGTGATCTGCTTCGCCATCTGACCCAGGTCGGTGTCGGCGTAGCGGGCGGCTTCGCGCAGCAGCCGCTCCTGGCGCTGCACCACATTGCGCACCCGCGCCACCAGCTCGTCGGGGTCGAAGGGTTTGGGGATGTAGTCGTCGACGCCGGCGCGGAAGCCGGCGATGCGGTCGGCGGTCATGCCCTTGGCGGTGAGAAAGATCACCGGTGTGCCCCCGAGCCGTTCGTCTTCGCGCAGCTGCTTGAGCAGTCCGAAACCATCGACCCGCGGCATCATCACGTCGCTGAGCACCACATCGGGCAGTTCGGCCTGGGCCTTCTCCCAGCCCTCGGCGCCATCGACGGCGGTGATCACCTCGAAGCCCTCGTCTTCGAAGTAGGCCTGCACCGCGGCGCGCAGGCCGGGTTCATCGTCCACCAGCAGCACCCGGGGTGAGGCCGGGGTGAGGGTGTCGGCAGAAGGCTGGGGCTCGGTCACGGGCGGGGGCCAGGCACTGCCCGAATCTATTCAGCGCGGCGGGAGGGGGCCGGCCGGCAGCAGCTGCAACCCCTCCCGACGCTGGCCGTCGTAGCCGAGCCGACGGGCGGTGGCGGCCAGGTCGGCGGGGTCACGGCCGGCCTGGGCCGGCTGGCAGGCGGCCCACCAGATCTGGTGGCTGAGGCGGTTGTGGGGGCCGACGCTGCCGCCGGGGTTGAGCGCGTGCAGCTGCAGCTGATCCCCTTCGCGGGTGAGCCGCGACGGAGCGGCGGGGTCGCAGTTCACCGTTTCCCGCCGCACCGTGACGTTGTTGACCCGTTCGATCCAGAGCTTGAGCTGCCGCATGGCCGGTTGCCCCGCCACGGGGGTGACGGCGTAGGTGCCGATCACCTCGCGGCCGTAGGGCACCGGCCGGTCCTGCAGCACCACCAGGTCGGCGGGGCGATGGCGGGACGGGTCCTGCAGGCCGCCGTCATCGGCCGGGGGTTCAACGGCATGGCCGGCGCCGGCGGCCAGCAGCAGGGCAAGGGCAGCGCAACGGCGGGCCATGGCGCAGGGGTGGACGGCTGCCGCCAGCATGGCGGCGTTGTCTCTCCCCCTGTCGATCTGGTGGCCGCCGCGCCGATCTACCTCGACCACCAGGCCAGCACCCCGTGCGATCCGGCGGTGGTGGCGGCCATGGCCCCCTGGTGGACCGAGCGGGCCGCCAACCCCTCCAGCCGCGGCCATCGCCCCGGTCTCGATGCTGCCGCTGCGGTGGAGGCCGCCCGCGGCCGGCTGGCGGCGGCCCTGGCGGTGCCTGCGGAGGGGGTGGTGTTCACCAGTGGTGCCACCGAAGCCGACAACCTGGCCATCAAGGGCCTGGCCGAAGCCCGCCTCGACCGGGGCCGCCATCTGATCACCGTCGCCACCGAACACCGGGCGGTGCTGGATCCGTGCCGCTACCTCGAACGGCTGGGTTTTGCCCTCACGGTGCTGCCGGTGCAGCCCGACGGCCTGCTCGACCTCGACCGGCTGGCGGCGGCCCTGCGGCCCGACACGGTGCTGGTGAGCGTGATGGCGGCCAACAACGAGATCGGGGTGCTGCAGCCCCTGGCCGCCATCGGGGCGCTCTGTGGCCGCCATGGGGTGGCCTTCCACTGCGACGGCGCCCAGCTGGTGGGCCATGGCCCCCTGCGGCCGCTGGAGCTGGGCATCGACCTGCTCAGCCTCAGCGGCCATAAGTTCGGCGGCCCCCAGGGGATCGGTGCCCTGGTGCTGGCCCCCGGGGTGACGGTGGCCCCCCAGCTCCATGGCGGTGGCCAGGAGGGCGGACGCCGCAGCGGCACCCCACCGCTGCCGCTGATCGTGGGCCTGGCCGAAGCGCTGGACCGGGCCCTGGCCGATGCCCCTTCCCGTGGGGTGCGGCTGCTGGCCCTGCGGGAACGGCTGCGGGTGGGGCTTGAGGCCCTGGGGGGTGTGAGCCTCAACGGCGCCCTGACGCCGCGGCTGGCCCACAACCTCAATGTCACCGTCGCCGGTGTTGAGGGGGGGGCGCTGCATCGGCAGCTGCGGCGGTGGCTGGCCGTCAGCGGTGGGTCGGCCTGCAGCAGTGGTGAACCGTCGCATGTGCTGCAGGCCCTGGGGCGCAGCCGCCACGAAGCAGCAGCGTCGGTGCGGTTCGGCCTCGGCCGCGACACCAGCGAGGCCGACATCGATGGGGCCCTGGCGGTGGTCAGCCGCCTGCTCCAGGACCTCCGCTGAGCAGCACAAAGGCCCCCACGCCCACGAGGGTGAGCAGGGCCTGGGCCAGGCGGCTCACCAGCATGCCCAGCACCACCGCCAGCCCCACCTGCAGGGCCCGCAGCAGCCGTGAGAGCCCCAGGGGTCCGAGGGCGGTGCGGGCCATCACCAGTTCACCGACGCTTGCCCCCAGCAACGGCCCCACCACGGCCCCCAGCAACGGTCCGCCCACCGGCAGGGCCGGCAGCAACCCGAAGATGCCCAGCAGCAGGCCCACCCCGGCGCCGATGTAAGACCAGCGGCTGGCCCGCAACCGCGCCGGCCCCAGCACCAGACCCAGGGCGTCGGCGCCCCAGCCCAGGGCCAGCACCAGCAGGGCGGCGGCCAGGGCGGGCCAACCCTGGCTCCAGCCGACGCTCCAGCACCACAGGCCGGCCCCCACGGGCAGCAGCACCAGGCCTGGCAGCACCGGCAGCAGCACCCCGGGCAGGGCCAC
>CAMASU010000215.1 GCA_945861105.1 Synechococcus sp. UW140 | reverse complement strand
GCTGAAGCCGTTCCAGTCGAAGACGTAACCGTTCCACCAGGGACCGCCGAGGGGATTGGGATCAGAGTAGGAGTAATCAATGGAGAGGAGATCGATGCCACTGCCGCCATCAACGGTGTCGACACCGAGACCAGAGTTGATGGAATCGTCTCCCTCCAGTCCGTGGATATCGTCTCTCCCCTGCATACCGTATAGCCAATCATTCGCAGAGCTCCCAATCAGGGAGTCATCACCTTCTGATCCAAGCAGGATGATTCCCGAGAGAGTCATGAGAGAAAACATCCTAATCTGCTTGATTTTAGGTGATCAAGTTGGCGAACTTGTCTTTTTTTGTGTGTTTTAAGGATGTTCCGGGAATTTGCTCATCAATGACTCCGCAGCTTTCCGATCGCTACGGTGCCGTCCAATCTGCGTGATGGCGCCATGGGGCCTGAACCCTGGTTGCTGGTCCTCTGGGCGCTGGTGGTCGAACTGCTCGGCCGGCGATTGTTCCCCAACTGGGACGTGAGCTATGCCCTCTACGGCGCCCGTTTCGCCATGGAGCGGGGCGGGCCGTGGATGAACGTCTGGCCCGGCATGGACCTGCTGCTGGGCCAGCTCGGGCGATTGATGGGCCAGCCGGAGGCCGCCATCACCCTGGTGGGGGTGCTGCTCAATGGTGCCGCCACCCTGGTGGTGTGGGCCCTGTTCCGTCGCCTCGGCGCCGGGCGCCTCCAGGGACTGCTGGCGGCCCTGGCCACCGGCCTCTGGTTCAAGCCGCCGCTGGGGGGCTGGATCGGCGACCACCTCAGCTTCAGCGTTGCGCTGGCACCGGCCTTGGCCCTTGCCTTGGCCCGCGGTCGCTGGTCCGTGGGGCTTGGAGTGCTGACGGGCTGCTGCCTCAGCACGGCGCTCACCCTCAAGCTCAACAACAGTGGACCTGGCCTGCTGCTCAGTGGTGTGTGGATGGCCGCCGTGCTGGTCGGCCGGCATCCCCGTCCACGGCCCGGGGTGCTGCTGCTGCCGCTGCTGGCATCAGCCGCCGCCATGGCCCTGCTGCTGGAGCGCCTGGCGGCGATACCCGGTGGCCTCCATGCCCGTCTGATCGACACCTACACCGCGGTGCTGGCGTCCCAGGCCACCAGCCAGGCGGCGGCGCCACGGCTGCTGCTGCTGCCGTTGCAGATCAATCCCCTCGAAGCCATCAGCCAGCGCCAGGCCGGGGTGCTGCTGCTGCTGCCGCTGGTGCCGGCCTTCTGGCTCGCGCTGGCCTGGAGCCTCAGCCGCCTGCGGCGTCGCGGCGACCATCGCCTGCGCCATGCCACGGCGCTGCTGCTGTTGCTCGCCAGTGGCCTGGTGGGCCTCAGCCTCGGCCGTGGCCTCACCCATCGCCTGTTTCTGCTGCCCGCCGGGCTGCTGCTCAGCGCCGCTGATCTGCCCCTGCCACCGGCGCGCCGCTGGTGGCCCGGGGCGTTG
Source organism: Synechococcus sp. UW140 (assembly GCA_945861105.1). GTDB lineage: Bacteria > Cyanobacteriota > Cyanobacteriia > PCC-6307 > Cyanobiaceae > CAIQIA01. Next base: position 2,351 of record CAMASU010000215.1, on the reverse strand, counting down.
CTGCTGGCCTGGCTGCTGGCCGTGTGGATCAGCTTTGCCTGGGTGCAGCGCCAGTTCGAACGCACGGCCCTGTACGACAGCCGGCGGCTGCTGGCCGACCCCACCCCGACGGTGCTCTGCCTCGGGGTCACCACGCCGGCGCCGGCCGGTGTGCGGGTGGTGCGGGCCGAGGCCCTGCCCGGCGCCCGCCCCGTCGATCGCCGCTGCTTCCGTGGGGCCGAGCTGCACGCCAGCTTCGCCGGCCTGGTGGACGTGCAGGAGCTCGCCAACGCCCTGGCCACCAGCTACCCCAACCAGACCATCGCCGGCGGTGATTTCCGCGAGAAGTGGGACTGGCGCCAGGCCACCCCGCAGGGTCGACGGGCCTGGGTGCGGGCCGAAGCCGCCCGCATCAACGCCCTGCAGCTGCCCTACCTGGTGGAACGCCTGCCCCTCAATGACGTTGAGGTGGCGATCCCGGGCTACGGGGGCTGGCGGGCACCGAGGCTGGAGCAACGGCGCCGCCTGGCCGAGGCCACCGGCAGCACAGCCATCGGCCGCCTCGGGGAGCTCACCCTCTGGCGCACCCGCTGGGCCCCCTGACCCCCCTGACCCCTGGCCATGGCCCTCTCCCTGGTGATCCCGTGCTTCAACGAACGCGACAGCCTCGCGCCGCTGCTGCAGGCCCTCGCCCGTCTGCGTCGCGAGCTGCCCGCCGATCTGCCGCTCGAGCTGGTGCTGGTCGATGACGGCAGCCGTGATGGCACCGCCGAAGCCCTGCGGCAGCAGGCGCCGGCCCTGGCCGCCGTGGGGCGCTGGCAGCTGCTCGAACTGTCCCGCAACTTCGGCAAGGAGGCGGCCCTGCTGGCGGGTCTTGACCACGCCAGTGGCGCAGCGGCGGTGCTGCTCGATGCCGACCTGCAGGATCCGCCGGAGCTGATCCCGGCGATGGTGGCCCTCTGGCGCGACGGCCACCAGGTGGTGAACGGTGTGCGCCGCCAGCGCCAGGGCGACGGTTGGGCCAAACGGCTCACTGCCCACTGGTTCTACCGGGTGTTCCGCGCCACCAGTCATCTCGACATCCGCCTCGATGCCAGCGATTTCCGCCTCATCGATCGGGTGGTGATCGATGCGATCCTCGGTTGCCGCGAACGGGTGCGGTTCAGCAAGGGTTTCGTGGCCTGGGCGGGCTTCCGCCAGATCGACCTGCCCTACGACCGGCCCGCCCGTGAGGCCGGCCGCAGTGCCTTCGGCCTGTGGAAGCTGTGGAACTACGCCCTCGACGGTCTCTTCAGTTTCTCCACGGCGCCGCTGCGGATCTGGACCTACCTGGGCGGCGCGGTGGCGCTGCTGTCGGTCACCTACACCGTCGTGATCGTGCTGCGGGCGTTGATGGGCGGCATCGACGTGCCCGGCTACGCCTCGATCGTGGCGATCCTCACCTTTCTCGGTGGCATGCAGATGATCGGCATCGGCCTGGTCGGTGAATACGTGGGCCGCATCTACCTCGAGGTGAAGCAGCGGCCCCAGTACGTGCTGCGCCGCCGTGACGAGGGTTAACCCAGCCCTGCCGCCGCCAGCACCTCGGCGGCCCTTCGGCGGGTGGTCTGGCGTTCTGCCCAGGCCAGGGCCGCGGCCTGCAACCGCCGCTCCTCGGCCGGGGCCAGAGAGTCGAGGCGCTGCAGCAGCCCGGCGGCGCTGGTGTAGCCCACGGCATTGATGCCGTCCTCCAGACCGTGGGGGGCGCAGCGGGGCGGTTTGCGGTCGAGGTCGCGGAAACAGACCACCGTGCCGCTCGCCGCAATTTCGTAGTGGCGCAGGCAGTCCCAGCCGGCCCGCCGGCCCGTGATGCCGAAGCGGGCGCCCCCCAGGTCGCTGCGGTAGGCGGCCTCGTCGGCGAAGGCATAACGGGCGGAACCGCCGATCAGCGGCCGCAGCTCCTCGTCGACCACATGGGCGGGAAAGCGCTGCGACTTGGCCGGCACCGCCGCCACGATCGTGCTTTCGGGCACGGCGAAGGCCAGCGGATGCAGCTGCAGCCGGCGGCCCCAGGCACGGCTGCGGTCGGTCAGTTCACGCTTGAAGTAGTGGCAGGTCGGTGCCGCCAGCAGCCGTCGCAGGCCGCTCAGGGGACCGAACTGGCGGTAGCGGGTGCCGCTGCTGGGGTACAGCCGTTCGTCGTCGTCCCCGTCGAGCAGCAGCAGTGGCCGGCCGGCCAGCAGGTTTTGCCACTGCAGCAGTTGCCCCCACTGGCGCCACACATTGCCCAGCAGCACCGCATCGAACCAGCCGGCCTCGAGCCGTCGCCAGATCTGGCTGCGGTCGATGCCGCCGGCCGGTTCCTGCAGCAGCCCGTAGAGGGTGAAGCCTCC
>CAMASU010000214.1 GCA_945861105.1 Synechococcus sp. UW140 | reverse complement strand
TTCAGTATTTTCCCTAACTTAGGGAGATGAAGAGGGACTGACAATGGCGTGTGGACAATCCCAGGGCATTCGCACAAGTCCGATGAGACGCGGCCGCTGATGAACCACGTGCCGCGACTCAGAACGACTGAGTCACGCGTCCATACAGACGGGCACGGCAGGTGCGATCGGGGCAGTCATCCTGGATGTAATCAGGCGTGTTGCCGAGGAAGTCGGTGGCCAGCACCGACAGCGTCAGGGGCCAGTCGGCAAAGGGCTTAACGGCGATGCCAGCCGCGAAGCCGTAGCCGAACCACTCGCTGCCGATGGAGATGCGGTCGTTGAGGAAGAGAGCGACGGAACCGATGGGGCCCCAAGTGCAATCGCTGCCGCTGGGGAACGTGGTGCTGGTGATGGCACGGGAGCCACCGCAACTGGTGCGGCCCAGCCAACCATTGCCCTTGAACCCATACAGGTCGGAACCGACACCGGCCGTGGCCACCAGCAAGGGCGGGCGCTCCCCCTGACCCAACGGCACCGCCTGGGACAGAACCGCATAGAAATCGCGGCCGAGGTCAATCTTGTCGTCGAACTGGACGATCTGCTCACCTCCGATGGCCAGACCGGTCTGGGGGCCGAGGTTGACGGCGGCACGGAACCCCAGGTGCTGACCCGAGAAGGCCGGGGTGCCCTGGTTGCGGCTGCTGAGGCTCTGGACCCCCCACTGGAGGGCCAGGCTGGCGGGCCCCACCCGCAGGGGCGTCACATCCACGTAGGCCTGGGCGTCGGCGCAGTCGAGGGTGTCCTTCGAGCAGGGGCGGGTGCGGCTGATGCCCACCCCCGTGACCGAGCCCCACAGGCGCTGGTCCTGGGCAAAGCCGTTCGGCACCTGGAACACCGCCGCCGGGTACACACGGCCGTTGACCGTGACATCCCTGGCGAGGCCACGGACCACCAGGCGGCGGCGGGACTGGGTCTCGGGCACCGGCGCCTCAGGCACCGCCGCCGCAGGTGCCGGTCCGGGGCTGGGGGCAACCTCCGGAGCCGGAGAGGGATCGACCTGGAGGGACTGGGGCGGGGTCCAGGCCTGCTGGGATGGCAGCTGCCAACGGGCCCTGGGCTCAGGCGTCGGGGTCTGCTCCTGCCAGGCCACGGCGCTGCGGGGAGAAGGGGCCACCTGCCATTCCACGGAGCGGACCGGCGGCGGGGTCAGCTGTGCAAGCAGCAGAACCAGGGGGGGCAGGCTCAGGGCGAGTCTCATGGCAGGGGGGAAGGGGCGTCGAGGGGCTCGGGGAGCAGGGCCCTGGCCCGCACCACGGCCTCCTGCAGATCCATGGAGCTGGGGAGAGCTTCGGCGGGCAAGGCCACGTCAGGACCAAGGGCTGGGTCCGTGGCGACCGCCGCCGGGGGCTCAGCCTCCAAGGGGGCAGGCAGCGGGACCTGGGGCGTCGGGGGCGGGGGAGCCGCGATGACGGCGGGCGGGGGGGCCGGCACGGCGGCAACGGGAACGGTCGGCCTGGAAGGTACCGGCGCTGCAGGGGGCTGGAACACCCGTAGCTGGCGGGGACGGCGCACGGGCACCACCGCCGGCGGCCGGACCGGGGTGATGGCGCCGATCGGTGCCTTCGCAGGCAGCATGGCGAGCGGTTCTGCCACCGGTGCTGGAGCCATCGCCTGGCTCCCGGCCCCCGGCGGACGGCTCGCCCCTCCGAACAGGGCACCCCAGAGGGCCAGGTTGGGGCCGATGACCAGCAGCAGCAGGCGGGAGTCGTTCACGATCACCTCAGCAACTGGAACAGGGTGAGGCCATTGACCAGGCCCCCGAGGGTGCGCATGGCCCCACCGACGGCATCGGTGGCCCGACCGAGGGCGCTGCGGTTGACCACGATGGTGTCGCCATCCCTGAGGGGCGGATTGGCCTGGCTGGACACGGGTTCATCCAGGGACAGCCGGAAGCTCTGGCGCGTGACACTGCCGTTGCGGTTGAGCCGCACCAGCTGAACCGAACCCTGGTCGGCCCGCATGTCCCGCGGTCCTCCGGCGGCCAGCAGCGCCTGCACCAGCGGTGTGCCGGCGGGCAGCTCCTGACGGCCAGGGTTGTTGACCTCACCCATCACATTGACCCTGATCTGCCGCGGGGACAGGTTGTTGGCGGCCACCTCGGTGGCGACGGCATCCGGCTGGGCCACACGACCCACCCGCACGATGTCGCCGTCAAAGAGCAGAGGATTGTTGATCTGATCCCCGTCACGCACCAGCGAGAGCAGATCAAACCGCGCCATCTTGTAGCTGTCACCACGGCCCGGCAGTCGACGGCGGACGGCGACATCACGGAGGTTCGCATTCACCGTCACACCGCCGGCCTTCTGGATGGCGTCCACCAACGTGGCCGGACCGAAGGCGGCGGTGCCCACCGTGCGTGACGCGTCTGCACTGGAGGCGCTGTTGCCGGGGGCCATCGAATACAGGCCGGGGGTGGTCACCTCTCCGACCAGGGAAACCCGCACCGGCCGGGGACGCACCAGCCGCAGGGTGAGCTCGGGACGCCGCAGCTGGCGGCCGTACAGCTGTGTCAGATATGAAGTGGCCTGGGGCAGGGTGAGGCCCTCGAGCATGACCGTGCCGACCAGGGGCAGGGCCGCGGTGCCATCGCTGAGCACATCGAGGGAGCCCGAGTAGCTGCGCGCATCGTGGAGCTGCAGGTCGAGGGCATCACCGGCCCCGAGGATGTACTGATCGCTGGCCTGGGCAGGGGTGCCGGCGGGCAGGGCCGCCAGCAGCAGCGGCAGGGCGACAGAGGTGGCGGGCATGACAACCTCCAGCGCGCCGATTGTTCCACGGGAAGGAGCGGTCGGCAGACGGCACGTGCCAGTCCCGCAAGGGATAGCCTCCGCCCATGACGACGGCTTTTCCCGCTGGCCGCGGCCGCTCCCTGGCCCGCCTGCTCAGCTACACGCTGCTGAGCCTGTACCTGCTGGGGCTGGTGGCCAACCTGCTGCCTCTGCCGATCAATGACCCCAATGCCGCCCTCGGCCTGCTGGCCCAGGCCATCGACGGGGGTGGTCCGGTGGCGGTGGCGGTGGTGGCGTTTCACTTCGGCCTGGGTGGGGACAGCCGCCCCGCCGCCTGGGAGCTGCGCCTGGGATCCCTGGCCCCGGCCCTGCTCGGGGCGGCGGCCCTGGTGTTTCTGACCCTGGCCCTGAGCGTTCTGCCCGTCGGGCTCAGGATCCGCAGCCAGGGGATGGCCCAGCTGCAGGGTCAGCTCGCCAGCGGCCGCAGCCTGCTGCAGGAGCTGCGCCGCTCCGTGCAGACAGCGCCAGACCCACGCTCCCTGGGGGCCCTGCTGCGGAACCAGCCCCAGCTGGCCCAGGGCCTGACGGGTGATCTGACCCATGACCGGCCGCTGCTGCTCGCCCGGATCGACCGGGACACCGCTGCCCTGACGGAGGCCGCCCGGCGCCGGGGGGCCGACACCAATGCCAGGTTGCTGCGCCAGATGCTGCGGCTGCTGCTGAGCGGCCTAGTGCTCGCCGGCTTTCATCTGCTGGCTGCCCTGATCTGGCGAGCCCCGGCCCGCAGGCCATGACCCTGCCCCTGCTGCTGCTGGGGACGATCGCCTCGGCCCAGCTGACCCTCTACTGGCGTTCGGGGGGCCGCCTCGAGACCGTGGCGCTGATGGCCAGCCTGAGCTGGATTGGCGGGGCGCTGCTGCTGGCGGATGCCGAGGCACCCGCCCAGATCCGTCGACGGGCCTGGGTCCTTGGACTGCCGGGGCTGATCTGGGGCCTGCTGGTGCTGACCAGCACAGCCCGGTTGTACGACCCGTTGCTGCAT
>CAMASU010000213.1 GCA_945861105.1 Synechococcus sp. UW140 | reverse complement strand
CGACCCCTGCGGCTGCACTACCGCGGTTCGCGGTTTCTGGCCGAACGCCGCGACGGGGAACCACCGCGGATCCGGGAGGATCTGCAGAGCGGCGTCGAGCTGATGGGAGCGCCCTCCCTGGCCGGTGATGCCGAACTGGTGCGGTTGTTGCTGGATGCCGCGGGCCATCTTCCCCTCAGCCCCGCCCAGGCTCCCACCTTGCTGATCGGCCACCAGGGGCTGCTGCAGCCCCTGGTGGCTCCCCTTGATCCGCCCCTTCAGAGGGCCGTACGGATGGCGCTCGCCCGCTTCGATCGCCTGGAGCTGGCCGCCCTGGGCCTTGATGACTCCGTGTTCAGTCGCCTCGACGGACTGCTGCAGCTGCGGGGTGAGCCGCTGGCGGTGCTCCAGCACCTCAGCCGTGAGGTGGAGGGCCCAGTGAGTGCCGATCTGCATCGTCTTGTGACCTCGGTGCAGGAGCAGGCCGCGGCCCTCAACATCCGTCTGCAGCTCGATCCCACCTTCCAGCCCCCCTTCGCTCTTTATGACGGTCTCGTGCTGGAGCTGGCCTGTCAGGGGGTCCATGCGCCGGTGGTCATCGCCTCCGGCGGTCGCTACGACCGGCTGGTGCGTCGTTTTGCCCCTGCAGACGCCGGCGCCACGGGGGTTGGATTCTGTTTCGCCATCGAAGAAGTCCGGCAGCTGCTCGGGGAGGCCGGTCGGGGGCCGGGGGACGGGGCGCCAGGCACCCCCACGGCATTGGTCGCGTTCGACCCTGGCCGGGGGATCAAGGCCGCCCTCGATCGGCTGCAGCAGTTGCACCGGGAGGGAGTGAGGGCTGAACTCTGGCCGCTGCCCTGTGATGCTGCCGCCACCGCCGCCGCCATTGCCCGGGAGCGGGGGCTCGACCGGGGTGAGTGGCTCGGACCAGGGTGAGTGGCTTGGACCGGTGGTGACCGGGCCTGCCTAGGATCCAACGCGCGCACCTGCAAGTCCATGGCCCACACCATCGTCACCAACGTGTGCGAGGGCATCGCTGACTGCGTGGACGCCTGTCCCGTGGCCTGCATCCACCCTGGTCGCGGGGCCAACAGCAAGGGCACCGGTTTCTTCTGGATCGATTTCGACACCTGCATCGACTGCGGCATCTGTCTGCAGGTCTGTCCCGTCGAGGGCGCGATCGTGCCCGAGGAGCGCGCCGAACTGCAGCGTCGCTCCTGAGCGGGGAAGGGCGGGCGGTGGCTTGTTCGGTCATCGCCCACCGCGGGCCGTTGAGCGCGGGACCGTTGACTGCCTAGGGTCCGGAACAGTTCCCCTCCCGAGCCATGGCGGTGCTGGACGAAGGCCAGATTCAGATCCATACCGAGAACATCTTCCCCATCATCAAAAAGGCCGTTTACAGCGGCCATGAGGTGTTTCTGCGCGAGCTGGTCAGCAATGGCGTCGATGCCATCAGCAAGCGCCGCATGGCCGCCATGGCGGGAGATTGCAGCGAAGGCCCCGAAGGTCGGATCAGCATCCGCATCGACCGTGAGGCCGGCACCCTGACGATCAGCGATAACGGCATCGGCATGACGGCCGATGAAGTCAAGCGCTACATCAACCAGGTGGCCTTCTCCAGCGCTGAAGAATTTCTGGAAAAGTACAAGAGCGAAGACGACGCCATCATTGGTCACTTCGGCTTGGGCTTCTATTCCAGCTTCATGGTGGCGCGCCAGGTTGAACTGGTGACGCTCAGTGCCCGTGAGGGGGCAGAAGCGGTGCGTTGGACCTGCGATGGATCACCCCGCTTCACCCTCGAGGCCGCCGAGCGGGAGGCGGCCGGCACCGATGTGATCCTGCATCTCCTCGACGAGGAGAAGGAGTACATCGAGCCATCAAGAATTCGGACGCTCATCACCACCTACTGCGATTTCCTGCCCGTTGAGGTCCAGCTTGAGGGTGAAACCGTCAATCGCCGCCAGGCCCCCTGGCGTCGCAGCCCCCGCGAGCTCACGGATGAGGATTATGTGGAGCTGTACCGGTATCTGTATCCGTTCCAGGGTGATCCACTGCTGTGGGTGCATCTCAACACCGATTATCCTTACACCCTGCAGGGAATTCTGTACTTCCCCAGGCTCTCCGGCCGGGGTGACTGGGAGAAGGGAGAAATCAAGCTGTACTGCAATCAGGTGTTTGTCAGTGATTCGATCAAGGAGGTCGTTCCCCGGTACCTCCTGCCGCTCCGGGGTGTGCTCGACTCCCCTGACATTCCCCTGAATGTGAGCCGCTCTGCCCTGCAGACCGACCGTCGTGTGCGCTCGATCGGTGGATTCGTGGCCAAGAAGGTGGCCGATCGCCTACGCGAACTGCAGCGGGAAGAGCCAGGGCGTTACGCCGAGATCTGGGAATCCCTGGCGCCATTCATCAAGATCGGTGCCCTTGAGGATGAGAAGTTCGCCGATCAGGTGGCAGAGCTGGTGCTGTTCGGCACCACGGCAGCCGCTGGGGAGGGGGAGCACCCCGACCCCATTGCCAGCGGCGAGCGGCGCTTCACGACACTGGCCGGATACCGCTCCCGCCTGCCGGCCGATCAGGACAAGCGGGTGCTGTACTGCACCGATGAGGCCGGCCAGGCGGGCGCCCTCGCCCTCTGGCGCGGTCAGGGAGCGGAGGTGTTGCTGGCCGACAGCTTCATCGACACCCAGTTCATTCCGTGGCTTGAGGCCCGCCATCAGGAGCTGCGCTTCCAGCGGGTGGACAGTGAGCTCGACAGTTCGCTCCAGGACAGTGACAGCGCCCTGAGCGATGCCGAAGGAAAGGACGCGGCCGAGAAGCTGCGTGATCTGTTCCGCACCGCCCTCGGCGATGACCGGGTCACCGTGCAGGTGCAGGCCCTCAAAGGGGATGAGGCGCCTGCGGCGCTGATCCTGCTGCCGGAGCAGATGCGCCGCCTCAATGACATGGGCGCCCTGATGGACCAGCGGCTGCCGGGTCTGCCCGACCACCACGTGCTGCTGGTGAACCGACGTCATCCGTTGGTGGAGGGGCTGCTGCGCCTGCAGGCAGGGGCGGTGATCACCGGCGGGGGGCGCTCCCCCAGCCAGGAGCTGGCCGAGGACCTGGGGCGGCATCTGTATGACACCGCCCGTCTGGCGGTGGGGGGCCTGGCTGCCGATCAGCTGGCGGGCTTCCAGCAGCGCAGCTGCGATCTGATGGGGCGGCTCATGGAGCGGGGGTTCTGAGGCCCTTTGCTAAGGTGGTTGATCCAAGTGCCTGGGCCCCGTCAGGGCCGACTGTCATGTCCCGCGTCTGCGAACTCACCGGCCAGCGCGCCAATAACGGCATGGCGGTCAGCCATTCCCACGTGCGCACCCACAAGCTGCAGCAGGTGAACCTGCAGGACCGGCGGCTGTGGTGGGCCGAGGGCAATCGCTGGGTGCGGCTGCGGCTGTCGACCCGGGCCCTGCGCACCGTTCAGAAGAAGGGCCTCGGGGTGTTCGCCCGCGAGCAGGGAATCGACCTGTCCCGCCGCTGACCATGCGGCGTGCTGAAGTTCTGGGCTGGCTGGGGCGGGGCCTGACGGCTCTGCCGCTGCTCGGGGCGGCGGCCCTGCTGCCGCGTCCCGTCCAGGCGCTGGGCGGCACGCTTCCCGACCTGGACGAGCCGGCGCCGGCCTTCAGTCTTCAGGCTGCTGGGGCTGATGGCCCCGCTGGCGCTCCCCTGGACCTGGGGAGCTTTGCCGGCCATTGGCTTGTTCTGTATTTCTATCCGCGGGATTTCACAAGCGGCTGCACATTGGAGGCCCGGGGATTTCAGCGCGACCTTGCCGCCTTCGCCCGCCAGGATGCCGCTGTTGTGGGGGTCAGCGCCGATG
>CAMASU010000212.1 GCA_945861105.1 Synechococcus sp. UW140 | reverse complement strand
TGGCTGAGTCCCCGGATCCCTTCCCCGCAGCAGGCACCGGCTGGGAATACCGGGTGATTCACATCGATGTGGCCAGCAAGGCTCCCCCCCGTCCCCCCGACGCGAGCGAAGCCAGCGAGCGCCTGGGGGGCGCCCTCAGCCCGGAATTCATTGCCCGCGAATTCCCTGAGCTGTACAGGAGCCAACCGCCGCTGCCGCAGCATCCTGCGGCCCAGCTCCAGCACTTTCTCAATCTGCTGGGGCAAGACGGCTGGGAGCTGACCCAGACGGCCCAGATCGGCCCGCTGCTGATGTTCTTCTTCAAGCGGCCCCGGCGGGAAGCAGGAGCCGGCTCGCCTGATTAACATCCGGGCGAGTCCAGCGCCCCCATGACCCAGTCCGGCGACCAGTCCCCCGTCCTCACCTTTGAAGGCAAGCGCTACGACCTCAACACCCTGCCCGACGACATGAAGGAGTTGGTTCGGGGCCTGCAGGTGGCCGACGCCCAGCTGCGCCTCCACGAGGACACCCTCAAGGTGCTCGCCGTTGGTCGCCAGTCGATGGCCCTTCAGCTCAACGAGCGGCTGAAGGGTGTCGAAGCCCTGCCCGACGAGTCCTGAGGGCGACGGTCAGGTCAGTGGTTCGAGCTCAAGGAAACGGAAGTTCACCGGCTCTGACCCGTCATCTGCAGTCACCACACGCTCCTGCAGCACCCACGGCCCCCCGTCCCCCAGGGGGGCAAAGGTGTCGACGAATTGCTGACCAGGACCTTTCGGTTCGCCGCTGGCCGGATCGCTGTAACGGCTGCTGTAACGGCGGCTCAGATAGCCGGAGCCGGTCTCGGTGATCTCTTCGGTGTGGATCGTGACGACCGTGCCGTGGATGTGGCGGTGCACCATCGTCACCACATCATCGGCGATCCGGTAGCGATCACCGGCACAGCGGCCGCCCACCTCGATCTCGAGGCCGGTGGCCTCCAGGGGGCCCGCCGTGAAGGTGTTGTCGGCATGGGTCTGCTCAAAAGGCCGACGCACGCGGTGGATGCAGACCTCCCACAGCTGCTGCTGCAGCGCCTTTTCGACCTCGGCGTCGTCGATGCCGTCGACCGTCCCCCGCAGGTCCGCCCCCACCTGGAAGCGCCCGCGCACGCTGCGCTCACCCTGCTGCCATTCGCAGATCCCCCGATACCCCGCAAAGCCCGGCTCCCAGGTGTAACGGTTCTCGTAGGCCGCCCTGAACAGGTCTCGCACGTCAGTGCCGGGGGCGATGGCCGATGCGGTCATGGGCGGAGCGATCTCATCAGGCGCCAAGCCTAGGCAGGGGCAGACAGCGGTGGGTGCCGGTGCAGATCCTGCAAGGCATGGATCGGCAGATCGGGCCGTTGCTGCAGAGCCGTGACCGCTTCCACCACAGCCCTTGCCGCGGCCAGGGTGGTCACCGTGGGGACCTGATAGTCGAGGGCGGCCCGCCGCAGATAGCGATCATCGTGGGCAGCCTGGCGGCCGATCGGTGTGTTGACGATCAGTTGGATGCCGCCGGAGCGGATCGCATCCTCCACGTTGGGCCGGCCTTCGTGCACCTTCAGCACCGTGTCGACCTCAAGGCCCTCCCGCCGCAGATGCTCAGCCGTGCCGCTGGTGGCCATCAGCCTGAACCCCAGGGAGGCCAGCCCCCGGGCCACCGCCACCAGGGGGGTCTTGTCGCGGTCATGGGTCGAGAGAAACACGGTGCCGCCGGTGGGCAGCACCTCCCCCGCCCCCAGTTCCGCCTTGGCATAGGCCAGCCCGAAGGATTCGGCGCTGCCCATGACCTCGCCGGTGGAGCGCATCTCGGGCCCCAGCACCGAATCGGACCCCGGGAACCGTCGGAAGGGCAGCACCGCCTCCTTGACGGCCTGCAGGGGCGGCACCGGTTCCACGGCCAGCCCCAGCTCCGCCAGGGTGCGGCCGGCCATCAGGCGGCTGGCGATGCGCGCCAGGGGAACCCCGGTGGCCTTGGCCACGAATGGCACGGTGCGCGAGGCCCGCGGATTGGCCTCAATGATGTACACGACGCCTTCACGGACGGCGAACTGCAGGTTGATGAGACCGCACACCTCCAGGGCCCGCGCCAGTTCCACACTCCAGCTGCGGATGGTGGCCTGGGCCTCGGGGGCCAGGGTGACACTGGGGAGGCAGCAGGCGGAATCCCCCGAGTGAACACCGGCGGGTTCGATGTGTTCCATCAGCCCGCCGATCACCACCCGACCCTCGCCATCGGCCAGGGCATCGACATCCACTTCGACGGCATTCTCGAGGTATTGGTCGATCAGCACCGGCTGGTCAGGATCCACCTGCACGGCCTCACGCATGTAGCGCTCAAGTTCGACGGCATCGAACACCACCTCCATGGCCCGGCCCCCCAGCACATAACTGGGCCTCACCACCACCGGATAGCCGATGCGACCGGCCACGGCGACGGCTTCGGCCTCGCTGCGGGCGATCCCATTGGCAGGTTGGCGGATGGCCAGGCGGCGCAGCACCGCCTCGAACTGTTCACGGTCCTCGGCCAGGTCGATCGAGCGGGGTGAGGTGCCCCACAACCGTGTGCCGGTGGCCTGTCCCGCCTCGCTCTCGAGCCAGCGCAGCAGCGGCAGGGCCAGCTTGAGCGGGGTCTGACCGCCGAACTGGACGATCACCCCCTCGGGGCGTTCGGCCTCGATGACATTGAGCACGTCCTCGAGGGTGAGGGGCTCGAAATAGAGACGGTCACTGGTGTCGTAGTCGGTCGAGACCGTCTCCGGATTGCTGTTCACCATGACGGTGGCAAACCCTTCGTCCTGGAGGGCAAAGGAGGCGTGGCAGCAGCAGTAGTCGAATTCGATGCCCTGGCCGATGCGGTTGGGACCGCCGCCGAGGATCATCACCTTGCGTCGGTCTTCGGGACGCACCTCACTGGCATCCGGCAGCCGCTCGAGGTGACCATCGGGGGCCAGCTGCTCGAGGGGCTGTTCGTAAGTCGCGTAGTGGTAAGGCGTGGTGGAGGCAAATTCAGCGGCGCAGGTGTCGACGGTCTTGAACACCGGCCGCACATCGAGCTGATGGCGACGGCTGCGCACCGCCAGCTCGGAGGATCCGGTGGACCAGGCGATCTGGCGATCGCTGTAACCCAGCTGTTTGAGCCTGCGCAGGTCAGGGGCCTCAAGGGCCTCAAGGGCACGACCCCGCAGCAACGCCCGTTCGCTGTGGATCAACCCCTGCAATTTGGTCAGGAACCAGGGGTCGATGCTGCTGAGTCGATGCACCTCGGCCACCGAGCGCCCCTGCTCGAAGGCCTGGCGCACGGCGAAGATCCGTTCCGGGGTGGGCTGGCGCAGCAACCGGTCGAGTTCGGCCTCGGCGAGGGGCTCGACCGCGCGGTCGCAGCCCCAGCCGGCATGGCCTGTTTCAAGGGAGCGCAGGGCCTTCTGGAACGATTCCTCGAAGCAGCGGCCGATGGCCATGGCCTCACCCACTGATTTCATCGACGTGGTCAGGACCGGTGAGCTGCCGCTGAACTTCTCGAAGGCGAACCTGGGAACCTTGGTGACGATGTAGTCGATCGTGGGTTCAAAACTTGCGGGCGTCTGGCCGGTGATGTCGTTGAGAATTTCGTCGAGGCGATAACCGACTGCCAGCCGGGCGGCGATCTTGGCGATCGGGAAACCCGTGGCCTTGCTGGCAAGAGCGGAGCTGCGGCTGACCCGAGGGTTCATCTCGATCACCACAACATCGCCGTTCTCAGGGTTGACAGCGAACTGGATGTTGCTGCCACCGGTGTCGACACCGATCTCGCGGATGATGGCGATCGACTGGTCCCTGAGCCGCTGGTATTCGCGGTCG
>CAMASU010000211.1 GCA_945861105.1 Synechococcus sp. UW140 | reverse complement strand
GCACCAGGGTGGTGAGCCCCAGCATCGCGGGGCTGAGCCAGGGGGGATCGTTCATGGGCCGCCCCCCATGGCCCGGGCCATGGCCAGCTGACCCAGGGTCGCCCCCTGCCGCCGCAGGCCCTCGAGGAAGCGCTGGTTGGCCTCGGGCCAGCGGGGTTCGGCCGCCAGGGGCAGATCGCCGGCCTCATCAAGGCCGCTGCCACCTTCGAGGGCCGGGGTGATCACCACCAGATCCGGATCGAGGGGGGCGTCGTAGCTCCACCAGCGATCGGCCCTGGCTGCCGCCGCGGCCACCACCGGCGCCGGTGGGGTGGCGGCGCCGGTCTGCTGCTGCCGTTCGTTCTGATGGCGCCGCCGCCGTTCGGCCAGGTCCCGCAGCAGCTGGGCCCGGGTGCGTCCCCGCAACTGGAACAGCACGAACGGGTCCTCGCTGAAGCGGTCCCCCATCAGGTAATAAACGGCGCTGATGTGCTTGCAGGGGTTGGCCTTGTCGGGGCAGCTGCATTCACTGCGCACCTCCTGCAGCTTGAAGGGAAACAGCCGCCGGCCGCTGGCGGCAAAGGCCCGCTCGATGTCGTCGGGCATCACTCCGGCCAGCAGCTGGCAGGTCCAGCGGGCCTTGCCGGCGAGGGCCTCCAGCACGAAATCCCAGTCTTCATCACTGAGCACATCAAGCCAGAGCTTCACCTTGTACGGCTCCGGCTCGGTGCCCTGCACCCGGGCCTGCACCCTCCGTCCCTCGAAGCGGATCGAGCGCACGTTGCCTTCGCGTGCATAGGTCCAGGCGCGTTCGAGCCGCTTCTTGTAGCGGTACGAGTTGATCAGTTCCATCCATTCGGCCACCCACCAGGGCTGCTGCCCGAGGCCCTCCTTGCCGAGGGTGGTGGCTGGGGTCTGGGGGGCGGAGGAGCTGGTCATGGCGGCCGCACCCATGCCGGGGTCAGTTCCCAGTCTGGCCTTCGGCCCGTCGGTCGAGACAGTCGTCCAGCAGCTGCTGCCCCACCGCCAGCGGCGAACAGACCGCATCGAAGTGCTGCAGCCGCCGTTGCCGTGCTGCAGCGTCCGGGGTGACCAGGGGCTGCAGGCGGCTCTCCAGGTCGCTCCAGTCCCCGTCGGTCGCGCTCAGCAGCGGCCGATGGTCGAAGGGGAAGCGGTAAGGGACCGGGTCGCTCAGCACCGGCAGGCCGATGGCCCAGGCCAGGGTGACGATGTTGCGCCAGCCGTAGTGGAAGCCGGTGGCGAAGACTCCGACGCGGCTGGCGGCCAGGGCCGTCTCGTAGCCGGGCCCGACGCCACCGCCGACCACGAGCGGAAACGCGGCCGGATCCGGGGGAGGCTGATCCCCCAGTTCGTAGGGCTCCGCCTGGCGGTGGTGCAGTTCGGCCCGCACCGACCAGCCGTCGGCCGCCAGCCGTGCCAGTTCGCGGTGCAGGGCGATGCGGTGCCGCGGCCAGCCCCAGAGGCTGTCCTTCAGCACCACGTCGGCGCTGGGGTCGAGCCGGCGCCATTGCTGCAGCTGGCTCCAGCGGGCCTCGAAGGCCGCCAGCTGCGGTCGCCAGTCGATCGAGGCGGTAAAGCGCCGCCGCAGCTTGGTGCGCAGGTGGCGCAGCCGCGTCGACAGCCACGACGGGTCGCGGATGTCGGGCAGGGCCGGCCCGATCGGCGCCGTGGGGCGCACCCGCTCGAACAGATGCCCCAGCCGGTCGGTCACCCGTTCCTGCCACTCCTGGTAGGGGCGCAGCTCGGCGCTGGTCTGCCAGGGCAGGGCGAAGTCGAAGCGTCGCGCTTCGTAGAAGCAGGGGGCGTAGGTGCAGGTGAAGTAGCGGTCCACATGCCGCAGCACATCGGACAGCTGGAACGGCGAATCCTCGCCGTCGATGGCCGCCAGCATCCGCTCCCCCCCGTGGTCGACGGCGATCAGCGCCAGCCGCCGCCAGGGGTGGGCCACCAGCTCGGCCGGCAGCTCGGCGGCGGCGGCGGTCACCGGCAGTTCCCGCAGGCGGATGCGGCCGGTGGCCGCCAGCTGCATCAGGCCGAACTTGTGCAGCTGCACCGACTGTTCGTGGCCGTTGCGGTACCAGGTGACCCGCGGTGGCCGCTCCAGGTGGTCCATGGTCAGTCCTCGCCGGCGCCGTCGCCCAGGGCCACCAGCTCCCGCAGCTGCCCCACCTCGAGACCCCCCAGCCACTCCTCGCCGGAGCCGACGATGTCTTCGGCCAGCCGTGATTTCTCCTGGATCATGCGGTCGATCTTCTCCTCGACTGAACCGCTGGTGATGAACTTGTGCACCAGCACGCGGTTCTGCTGGCCGATGCGATAGGCGCGGTCGGTGGCCTGGTTCTCCACCGCCGGGTTCCACCAGCGGTCGATGTGGAACACATGGCTGGCCCGGGTGAGGTTGAGGCCGACGCCGCCGGCCCGCAGCGACAGCAGAAACAGCTGCGGCCCGCGGGGGTCCTCCTGGAAACGATCCACCATCGCCTGGCGTTCGCCCTTGCTGCTGCCGCCGTGCAGGAACGGCACCTCCTGGCGCCAGCGCTGTTCGAGCCAGGCCCGCAGCAGATGGCCCCATTCGGCGAACTGGGTGAACAGCAGCGCCCGGTCACCGGCCTCGATCACTTCCTCAAGGATCTCCTCAAGCCGCAGCAGCTTGGCGCTGCGGGCGGCGAAGCCCGCCGCCACCGTGTCTTCCCCCAGCACCAGGGCCGGATGGTTGCAGATCTGCTTGAGCCGGGTGAGCAGGGCCAGCACCTGGCCATGGCGCTGGCCCTGGGGCGCCCGGGCGATCGCCTCGAGGCTGGCTTCGACCGTGCGGCGGTACAGGCCCACCTGCTCGCTCGACAGGCCCACCCATTCGCGCAGTTCCAGCTTCTCTGGCAGGTCGGAGATGATCGAACGGTCGGTCTTGAGCCGCCGCAGGATGAACGGCCCCACCCGGGCCTTCAGGTCCCGCAGCGAGCTCATGTCGCCATAGCGTTCGATCGGCAGGCGGTACCGCTGGCGGAAGAAGCCCTCCTCCCCCAGCACCTTCGGGTTGAGAAAATCCATCAGGGCCCAGAGCTCGCTGACGCGGTTCTCCACCGGGGTGCCCGTCAGGGCGATGCGGAAGCGGCTCTGGCGACCGGGTCGGGCGAGGCTGCGGGCGGCCTGGCTCTGCTTGGCGGCCGGGTTCTTGATGGCCTGGGCCTCGTCGATCACCACCCCCTGCCAGTCGATGGTCTGCAGCAGCTCGGCGTCGCGCTGCAGCAGCCCGTAGCTGGTCAGCACCAGATCCACCGCGCTGAGGGCCTTGCGCAGGGCCGCCTCCGTGGCGGGCCGCCGTGGGCCGTAGTGCTCCCGCACCACCAGCTGGGGGGTGAACAGCGACGCCTCCCGCTGCCAGTTGGTGAGCACCGAGGTGGGCGCCACCAGCAGCACCGGGCGCTTCAGTTCCTGTTCGGCCTTGAGGTGCTGCAGAAAGGCCAGCAGCTGGATCGTCTTGCCCAGGCCCATGTCATCGGCCAGGCAGGCCCCCTGGTCGAAGCGGTGCAGAAACGCCAGCCAGCCCAGCCCCCGTTCCTGATAAGGCCGCAGCTGGCCGCTGAAACCCTCCGGCGCCGGCAGCGGGTCGGGGGCCTTCATCTGGTGGTACTGCTCCAGCACCGCCTGCAGCCGCGGACCGGCACTGAAGCGATGCACCGGCAGCCGCATCAGGGTCTCGCCTTCGGTGGCGGTGAGGCGCAGGGCATCGTCGAGGCTGAGGGCGGGATCGGCGGCGCAGAAGCGTTCGGCGTTCTTGAGGTCGCTGGGCCGCAGCTCGATCCAGGCGCCCTTGTGCTGCACCAATGGGCTGCGTTTGGCCGACAGCCGCTCCAGGTCCCG
>CAMASU010000210.1 GCA_945861105.1 Synechococcus sp. UW140 | reverse complement strand
CGTGACGACCGGCTGATGTCGGGTCCGGCTGATGTCTGAGACCTTCAGGCGGCCTCCCCATCCCCTTCGGCCTCCGGCTCGACCACCACATCGCCGTTGAAGAAGTCGGCCAGGCGCCTGGCATGGCTGCGCAGACGATCCTCGGTGTAGCTCTGGGGAGCCTGGGCCGCGGGCGGAGCCTGGGGCTGAGGTCGTGGTGGGGCCGGCGCAGGGGGCGGGGCCGAGGGGGCCTGTGGGGTCTGTGGGGCTGGGGCCTGGGGCTGGGTCGGAACCTGGGGCTGACCGCTCTCCAGCAGCACCTGGCGGGCACTGCCGAGGGTGCGCTCAGCAGCCTGTTCCAGCAGGGGCAGGCGGGTCTGCACCATCGAGAGCCAGTTGGGGGCGACCCGCACGACGGCCCGCTGGGCGTCAAGCCGCACCAGCTCCGCCTGCTGCGACAGCAGCATGCGGGTCGAGGGCAGTTCGAGGTTGGCCAGCATCTGCTGCCACAGGGCCGCCAGATCACCCGCCGGTGGGGGGGAAGGAGCAGGGGATGGCGCGGGGGATGGCGCCGGGGTCGGAGAAGGGGGTGGCGAGGCCGCAGGGGCAGAGACGGCAGGGGCAGAGGCAGTGGGTGTGGGGGCTGCGGCTGGAGGCGAAGACAGGGACGGGGTGAGGGAAGGCGCCGGGGCCGCCTCCGCCAGCAGTCCCAGCAACAGCACCTCAAGCCAGAGCCGTGGCTGGGCGCTCTGACGCAGCTGGGCTTCGCTGCCCCGCAGGCCCTGCTGCCAGCGCAGCAACCGCTGGGGACCCAGGCGCCTGGCAAGGTCGGGCAGTGCTCCGCGGCTGGCAGGCGAGAAGGAGGTCAGTTCGGGCCGATCAGGGGCGGCGGCCACCAGCGCCAGATCCCGCAGCAACCCCGCCAGACCCTGCAGCACCGCGGCAGGCTCGCGACCCCGGTCCAGCAGGGTGCGGCCTGCCGCCAGCAGGGCGACCGGATCGGCGTCCGCCAGGGCTTCACCCAGCTGCAGCAGTTCCTGCTCCGGCACCGCCCCCAGCAGGTCCCACACCATCTGGGGCTCGACCGGCGCCGGCAGCAGGCTCAGCTGATCCAGCAGGCTTTCGGCATCCCGCAGCCCCCCCTGGGCAAGCTGGGCGACCAGATGGAGCGCCTCCGGCTGGATGGCGATCGACTCCTCGGCGGCAATCCAGGTGAGGTGGCGCTCGAGGTCGTCCAGCGGAATGCGACGGAAGTCAAACCGCTGGCAACGGGAGAGGATCGTCGGCAACACCCGCTGGGGATCGGTGGTGGCCAGCACAAACACCACCCGTGGCGGCGGCTCCTCCAGGGTCTTGAGCAATGCATTGAATGCTGCGGTCGAGAGCATGTGGCACTCGTCGATCACATAGACCTTCCAGCGGGCCTGCACAGGGGCGAAGCGGGAACGCTCGATCAGGTCACGGATGTTGTCGACACCGGTGTTGGAGGCGGCATCGATCTCGATCACATCGAGGGCCGCACCGGAGGCGATGCTGCGGCAGAGCTCACAGGCCCCACAGGGCTGGGGGGTGGGGCCGGCACCGGCCAGGCAATTGAGCGAGCGGGCCAGGATGCGGGCGCTGGAGGTCTTGCCGGTGCCGCGGGGTCCACTGAACAGATAGGCCGGGGCAATGCGGTCCCGTTCCAGGGCGCGGCTGAGGGTGGCGGCGATCGCCTCCTGCCCCACAAGCTGGTCAAACCGCTGGGGCCTGTACTTATGGTGCAGCGGTTCGTAGGCCATGGGCCGAGGCTACTCAGGGGCAGTCGGCGGATCGGCACCAGCCTCCGGATCGGCCTGCCCGAGCAGCCGCTGCAGCCGCGACTCGAGATCCTCCACCGCTTCAAGCTGTTCCGCCAGGGCCTGGGCCGCCAGCCGATGGGGACGGCGCTGCTCGAGGGCGCGACGGGCCTGCCCCTCCTGTCCCTTCCGGACCGCATCGCCGGCGGCGGTCCACCAGCCCTCGGTCTGCTGCAGCTCCCGTTCCAGTCGGGCCTGCAGGCGCTGGCGCAACTGTTCCAGATCGGCGAGGGTGCGGCGGGCCAGGGCCAGTCCCTGATCCATCGACCCCGGGCCGAGCCCCTGCTGCAGCAGGATCCGCAACCCCGCCAGAGCTGCAGCCGGCAGCAGCTGGCCCATCGCCAGGGCCCCGAGGGCACCGCTGCCAAGGGCCTGCTCCACCTGGGCACTGCGGTGGCGCCCCGTCTTGCACCAGACCGCAAAGTGCTCGCAGTTGTTGAACAGCAGGTTGTACTGCTGTTCACCGATGCGGCTCAGGGCCCGACGAAGGGTTCGGCCCACGGCATCGGCCTGGGGATGGGGGACCACCGAGACCGGTTCCCCACGGCTGAACTCCTCGAGGGGACTGCGCAGGATCTCCTTGCCTTCGAGGTAATGGGCAACGGTGCCATCGCCCAGATCGATGCCATGGTGCATGAACAGGCCATGGCGCCGCGACACTTGCAGGTGGTCCGCCGCCCCCATCGGCTCAGGCGGTCTCCTGCTGTTCGAAGCTGTGGGGGTGGGGAACCACCTTGGCGCCATGGCGGGCCTCGACCATGTCCGGCGTGATCAGGAACTTGCGCACGTCGCTGCGGGCAGGCAGGTCGTACATGAGATCAAGCATCAGCTCCTCGACGATGCCGCGGAGGGCGCGGGCCCCGGTGCGGCGGCGATGGGCCTCGCGGGCGATGGCCCGCACGGCATCGGGATGGAACTCGAGCCGCACGCTGTCCATCGACAGAAGGGTCTGGAACTGCTTGACCAGGGCATCGCGGGGTTCGGTGAGGATGGCCTGCAGGGCGTCCTCATCGAGGGGCTCGAGCACGGCGCTCACGGGCAGTCGGCCGATGAACTCGGGGAGCAGGCCGTAACGGACCAGATCGTCGGGCTCCAGATGGCGCAGCACCTGGGCGGCCTCCTGGTCGCGGCTGCGTCCAGGGGTCCGGTTACGACCGTCGGCAGAGACGAAACCAATGGCATTGCGACCGAGACGGCGCTGGACCACATCCTCGAGACCGACGAAGGCACCGCCGCAGATGAACAGGATCTGGCTGGTGTCGATCTGGATGCAGTCCTGGTAGGGATGCTTGCGTCCCCCCTGGGGCGGCACGTTCGCCACTGTCCCCTCGAGCATCTTCAGCAGGGCCTGCTGGACGCCCTCCCCAGACACATCACGGGTGATGGAAGGGTTCTCGCTCTTGCGGGCAATCTTGTCGATCTCGTCGATGTAGATGATGCCGCGCTGGGCCTGCTCAACGTCGAGGTCTGCCTTCTGCAGCAGCCGCAGCAAGATGTTCTCGACATCCTCGCCCACATAACCGGCTTCGGTGAGGGTGGTGGCGTCGGCGACGGCGAAAGGAACCTCGAGCAGTTCGGCCAGGGTCTGGGCCAGCAGCGTCTTGCCGCAACCGGTGGGTCCGATCAGCAGGATGTTGGACTTGTGCAGGCGGGTGCCGTTGCGGTCGCTCTCGCCCTTGCCATCGCCCTGCCAGGCGAGACGCTTGTAGTGGTTGTAGACCGCCACGGACAGGACCTTCTTCGCCTGGTCCTGGCCCACCACCTGCTGATCAAGGAATTGCTTGATCTCGTGGGGGCGGGGGATGCTCGCCAGGGTCGGAGCCGGCTTGGAGGCCTTCTTGGCAGGAGCCTTGCGACCGGCATCAGGGGCGCCGCCCCGGTGGGGAGAGCCGTGGCCCTCCACGAGCTCCTCATCGAGGATCTCGTTGCAGAGATCGATGCACTCGTCACAGATATAGACGCCGGGACCCGCAATGAGCTTGCGCACCTGCTCCTGGGACTTGCCGCAGAAGGAACATTTCAGGTGGGCGTCAAATTTGGCCATCGCAGACGGTCA
>CAMASU010000209.1 GCA_945861105.1 Synechococcus sp. UW140 | reverse complement strand
GGCTGCACGCCGTCCTGGGGCAGATCGAGATGGCGGTCGGTGAGCGACGAACCGCCCCAGGCCGCCAGGTCGATCGCCACCTCGTGGTGGTCGGTCAGCCCCAGCCGCTGGGCGAGCTGGCGGGCCGCGGTGAGCTCACGCCGATGGCGCTGGCCGTAGTCGAACGACAGGCCGATCACGCGGTGGCCGGCCTCGAGCACCAGCGCGGCGGCTGTGGCCGAATCGAGGCCGCCGGACAGCAGGGCGACCGCCAGCGGTGGGTCAGCCGCAGCGCTGGGCTCGTCAGGGCGGCGCACGGTGTCCACGCGGACCGTCGGGGCTGCTGTTCACTCTGACCGATGGCGGTGGCTGACGGGGGTTCCGCCCGAGGGCAGCATGCGATCAGTGATGGCGACATCCCCATGGGTCTGTGTTCCGCCCGCGCTGCGGGCCTGGCGATGGCGTTGCTGACCGCGGCCCTGCCTGCGGCCGCGGTGCCCTACCTCGACCTCAATCCCTATCCGCAGGCAGCGGCCGGCCAGCAGCGCTGGGTGTTCCAGCTCAACCCGCTGCTGCGCCCCTCCCCGGATGCCGGCATCAGCGCCAACCCGGCCGACTGGCGGGTGCAGCTGATCGTGGGTCGCGAGCTCGAGGTGGACTGCAACACGCACCATTACGCCGGTCAGCTGCGGCGGGAGAGTGTCCCCGGGTGGGGGTATCCGGTGGTGCGACTTGACCGTCTCGGCCCGCTGATCGCCACCCGTCGTGCCTGCCCGGACCAGTCCCCCGAGCGCCGCTTCGTCAGCCTCGCGGGGGAGCCTTTTCTGCTGCCGTACAACGTCAGCTTGCCGGTGGTGGTCTATGTGCCCGAAGGTGTCCAGGTGCGCTGGCGCCTCTGGAAGGCCGAGGCCGAGAGCCGCGAGGCCTCGATCCGCTGACAGGCGGAGGTCAGGCCAGGCTGCGGACCAGCCCCTCACTCCAGGTGGGCAGGCTGCCACTGCTCAGCTGAAGCTCCTGGCGGGCTCCGTTGTCCAGTCCAACGGTGAGCAGATTGGTGCCGATCCCGGAGAGCACTTTGATTCCATCGGCCAGCACCAGCAGGTCCTCGTTGCTGAAATCCAGCAGCAGGTCGCGGCCCGAAAGCTGATCCGCGGTGATCAACAGTTGATCGGCACCGGCCCCGAGGGCAACCCGATCGCTGCCGCTGCCGCTGCGGACCACGTCGTCACCGGCCCTGGCATCAATCAGGTCATCGCCGGCGCCGGCACGGATGAAATCCCGGCCCGCTGAGCCAATGATTGTGTCGTTGCCTCCGCGGGTGTGGATGTAGTTGTCGATCTCGGCGAGGAGGCCCCGGGCGGCCACGTCAATGGTTTCACTTGTACCGTCGACCGCTTCGACGGTCTGCGACCGATCGACTTGGGTGCGGCCAGAGCCGGAGCCCACGCCCAGCATCACCACATCGCTGGAATCGGAATTGCTGGGGAAGTCGGCACTGAAGCCTCCATCCTCGTTCTTGCAGGTGAAGCTGCCTGCTTTGGGCAGGCGGGAGGGGTCCACCAGCTGGCCAGGACGTGCCTCCAGATCCTGGGCCGACACAATGGCAGGCGCTTCGTAACCCCAGCGCAGCTGCGTTGAATCAAGGCTCAGGCCCAGGGCGCCAGGACCCTGGACCACGGCCACCAGGTCATCACTGCTGCCGATGCCGGCCAGACCATCCCGGTTCGCATAGATGCAGGTGGCATCCGAAAGCCCCACCGTGCACGACTGCAGTTCGTAGTCCCCTTTGGCGCCGGCGAGGGCGATGGCATCTGCGGCCTCAAAATCCTGGATCGCGGCATACCCCTGGCCGCTCGCGGTCCCGAAGTCCAGGTAATAATCCTTGAGGCGGCTGCCAAGCACGAACACGTCAGCGCCGGGGGCTCCGATCAGCACATCGGTTTCCCCCTGGCCGGGGAGGGCTGCATCGGGATCGACACCGATGAGCGTGTCATCACCGAGGCCACCGATGAGCACATCGGTGCCGCCACGGCCGACCTGCACATCGTTGTCATCGCTGCCCATGAGAATGTCGTTGGCGGGGCCGCCGACGGCATCGATGGCTTCCGGGTCGATGACCCATTGGAAGGTGGTGGCATCCATCAGGTCAAGGCTGCGGGCCGCCGGACCCTGCACCTGGGCGATCAGGTCGTCGTAGACGCTGATGCCGGGCTTGCCATCGCGGTTGTAGTAGATGGCGGTGGCCTGAGACAGTCCAACCGTCGTTTCGACCAGTTCGTAATTGCCCATCTGATCGCATTCCAGGACGATCTGATCACCCTTTTCAAAGTCCTGGATCGCCGCATAACTGGTGGCGCCGCGCCCTACCACGTCTTTGTGGTAAATGCCGTAATGACCCCCCAGCACAAAGCGATCCTTGCCGGGACCACCGATCAGCACATCGATCTCTTCATGGCCCGGCAATGGCATTTCGGTGTGCACGCCGGAGACCACATCATCGCCATCCCCGCCGATCACCACGTCGCTGCCCATGCAGCCAGAGAGCACATCGTTGCCCTCGGTGCCGATTACAATGTCATTGGAGGGCAGTCCCACAGCAATGGCGACGCCCTCCGGGATCTTCCAGATGAACGTTGCGGCATCCATCAGATCCAGGCTGGCGGCTGCCGGGCCCGACACTTCGGCGATCAGATCGCCGGCATCGCTGCTGCGATGTTCACCCACATAAAAGATGCAGAACCCGCCGTTGTCGTGGCCGTGGTGGTTGCCGGGGATCAGCTGGTAGTCGCCCAGCTCGTCACAGTCGAGCTGGATGCGATCACCTTTCTGGAAGTCGGTGATCACGGCATAGCCATCCTTGGCCTCCAGGCTCACCACAAACGTGCGCGAGGCTGCGTCCTGCGACACCGGTGGCTCGTAGGACGTGCGGGTGGCGCCGTCGGCCAGCGGTTTGGTCGTGTGAACGTGAACGGCCATGACAGAGTGATCGCCAACTTAGAGGGAGCTGAGACGAGCTTAGCCCTCGCCCCGCGGATTGGGGCACGGCCTGGCGGTTCTTTTCACCCCCTTTCAGCCCGCGGCCCCTCAGCGCACTCCCAGCCACTTGTGGGTCTGCAGGCTCAGGCGCCAGGCGGGGTGGCGGCGCACGAAGGCGATCGCCAGCTCCTGGCCGCGGGGGCTGTCCCAGGCGGGCTGCAGCAGCAGGGCCGGAGCCTGGACCGCCTGCAGGGCCATCGCTTCGGCGAAGAACAGATCCGCTTCGGCTTCCACCACCACCTTGAGCTCCTGGCAGGCCGCCAGCAGCTCCTCGCGGGGTGGCCGGTGGCGCTTGGGGGAGAGGGTGATCCAGTCGAAGCGGCCGCTGAGCGGATCCACGCCGCTGGTTTCCAGGTGCAGGGCCCAGGGTCGCGGCAGCCCTCCCCCTGCTCCGGTGTCGACCTGGGCTGGGCTGGGGATGGCCTGACGCAGCGCGCTGCAGAGGGGAGCGAGATCGTGGTGAAGCGGTTCGCCGCCGGTGATCACCACGAAGGCGGCGCCGGCCTCTTGGGCGGCGCGGGCCTCGGCGGCCAGGGCGCTGAGGGTCCGCTGGGGATGCGCGATCTCGGGCCAGGAGTGCTTGGTGTCGCACCAGGCACAGCCCACCGTGCAGCCCGCCAGGCGGATGAAGAAGGCGCTGCGACCGGCGTGCAGACCTTCGCCCTGCAGCGAGTGGAAGGTTTCCACCACCGGCAGGGCGGCACTGGCGGGCGTGGCGGCGGCGACCGGCGCGGGGGTGATCACGGGCAGGGGGGCGTTAGCAGGGGCCGCGGCCGACAACCGCTTCAGCCTGGCAGCCTCGGCGGTGAACTCCACGGCATGGATCGGGGTTCAGACCTGCAGCGGCACCCCATCGCCCG
>CAMASU010000208.1 GCA_945861105.1 Synechococcus sp. UW140 | reverse complement strand
CCCTCCGGGCCCAGGGAGGCGCCGCTGCCGAGGCTGATCGACGCCCCCAGCAACCGGGCCAGGGGCAGCTGCGGTTGCGCCTGCAGGCGGCCGTCGGCCATCGCCATCAGGCTCGGCAGGCTGGGGCCGGGATCGGGCACCAGCCGCCGCAGCAGCCCCACCAGCACGCCCCCCAGCACCGGGCCCAGCACCACCGGCCAGGTGTTGAGCCACGGCGGGGTGGGCGGCACCGGCGGGGGCAGCGGAACGGCCGGCGGTGGCGGCGGCGGCGGCAGCAGGCCCATGCCACCCAGGCCCATCTGCAGCAGCGACCGCAGGGGGGTCGATACCGGCAACGGTGGTTCCGGCAGGGGCAGCGGCGGCGGCGGCGGTTGCGCCGGCGATGCGGTCAGGTCCAGCACGAAGGCCACGAAGGGGCCGTACACGAGGCTGTTGATGAACCCCAGCAGGTAGTGGAAGCCGACGATGGCGAGGCCGGTGAGCAGGCCCACCAGGGCGGCCCAGGCCAGCAGCCCCCACTGAAAGGGGGCGGCGGTGGGTTCAGACCTGGGGTCGGGCATCGGCGAAGATCTGAGCCAAAATCTCGCCGGCCCCCTGGCTGCGCAGCCGTTCCGCCAGGGTGATCCCCAGGGTTTCGGGGTCCAGCCGTGGGCCGCTGACGCTGTCGCGGATCAGGCGCTGGCCGTCGAGGCTGGCCACCATGCCGGTGAGCACCAGGGTGTCGCCGTCGAAATGGCTCCCCACGCCGATCGGCACCTGACAGCCCCCCTCCAGCTGGCGCAGAAACGCCCGTTCCGCCAGGCAGCGCTCGGCGGTGGGGCGATGCTCGAGACCGGCGAGCAGCTCGAGCACCGCCTCATCCCCCTGGCGGCATTCGATGCCCAGGGCCCCCTGGCCGACGGCATGCAGGGAGATGGAGGGGTCGAGGCATTCATGAATGCGGTCGGCCAGGCCGAGGCGCCCCAGGCCGGCGGCCGCCAGGATCAGACAGTCGTACTGGCCGCCATCGAGCTTTTCGAGCCGGGTGATGACATTGCCGCGGATGTCTTCGAACCGCAGCTGGGGGTAGTGGTGACGCAGCTGGGCCAGCCGCCGCAGGGAGCTGGTGCCCACGACACTGCCTTCGGGCAGGGTCGCCAGGCTGGCCTCCCGGTGACGGGCCTGCATGACCACGGCGTCAGCCGGGTCTTCCCGTTCGGTGATGCACCCCAGCATCAACCCCTCGGGCAGGTTGGTGGGCAGGTCCTTGAGGCTGTGGACGGCCACGTCGGCCCGGCCGACGAGCATCTGGGCCTCCAGCTCCTTGGTGAACAGGCCCTTGTCGCCGATCTTGGCCAGGGCCACATCCAGGATCTTGTCGCCCTGGGTGGCCATGGCCTCGATGCTCACCTCCAGACCCGGGTGCTGGCGCTGCAGTTCATCCCGCACCCATTCGGTCTGCACCATCGCCAGCTGGCTGCGGCGGGATGCGATGCGCAGGAGGGAGGCCGTCATGGCGTGGTTCTGACCCGGCCGTGCCGGCTTTCAACAGCCGACAAGCCTACGGATCGGCTGTCACCTGGGCGGGCGGCGTGAAGAAATCCAGCGGCAGGGGGCCCCAGGTGTCCTCCTGGGCGGGGTCATCGGCGCCATGGCCGCTGATCAGCACCCCTTCGCCCAGGCCGGTCTCGGCCCGCAGCAGGGCCAGGCCGGTGTGCTGGTTGCCCTTGAGAAACACAGGGCCCACGGGCAGGGGCTCGCCCCCCAGGGCCAGGGGCTCCCAGCCCAGGGCCAGCTCCAGCTGCCGCAGCACGTCGATCGCCATGACGGCCGCCGGCGCCATGATTCCCACCGTGCACCAACGGCAGGCCGCCAGGCGCTCCTGCAGTTCAAGGGCCAGGGTCTGCCGCTGGCCGCCGTCGAGGGTTGGCGCCGACCGCAGGGGGCGCAGGTCGGCGAGGGTCCGGGTCACTTGATGTATTCCTTGAGCACACCGTTGCGATTGGGGTGGCGCAGCTTGCGCAGGGCCTTCGCCTCGATCTGACGGATGCGCTCGCGGGTGACATCAAAGATCTGACCGATTTCCTCCAGCGTCTTCATGCGGCCGTCATCCAGGCCGTAACGCAGCCGCAGCACATCCCGCTCGCGGGGGCTGAGGGTGGCCAGCACCCCTTCCAGGTCTTCGCGCAGCAGGTTCTTGGCCACGTCCTGGTCTGGATTCTCGATGTCGGCTTCGATGAAATCACCGAGCCGCGAGTCTTCCTCCTTGCCGATGGGGGTCTCGAGGGAGATGGGCAGCTGGGCCGACTTGGCGATGAAGCGCAGCTTCTCGATCGTCATCTCCATGCTTTCGGCGATCTCTTCCTCGGTCGGCTTGCGGCCGAACTCCTGGCTGAGCACCTTGGTGGTCTTCTTGATGCGGGAGATGGTCTCGTAGAGATGCACCGGCAGGCGGATGGTGCGGCTCTGGTCGGCGATGGCCCTGGTGATGGCCTGGCGGATCCACCAGGTGGCGTAGGTGGAGAACTTGTAACCCTTCTCGTGGTCGAACTTCTCGGCGGCCCGGATCAGACCGAGGCTGCCTTCCTGGATCAGATCCTGGAACGACAGGCCCCGGTTCATGTACTTCTTGGCGATGGACACCACCAGTCGCAGGTTCGACTGCACCATCTTTTCCTTGGCCCGACGACCCAGCAGCAGCCGTCGGCGGAACTTGATCAGCGGCATGTCGACCAGGGCTGCCCATTCCTTGGTGTCGGGGGCGTGGCCGTGGTCGCTTTCGAACTGGGCCGCCAGCTCCTCGAGCTGCAGCAGGTCGGCGATCTTGCGGGCCAGCTCGATCTCCTCATCGGGCCGCAGCAGGCGGATGCGACCGATCTCCTGCAGGTAGACCCGGATCGAATCTTCGGTGTAGACCCCCTTGGGCCCCAGCTTGATGCTGGGGGTGCGGGCCGCCCGTCCGGCTCGACCTTCGCTGTCCTCCTCTGCCGGCAGGGCATCGGCGGCGGCCAGCAGATCGTCGGCGGCCTCCTCCAGCAGGTCCTCGCCGGCTTCTTCAGCCTTGGGCTTGGCCGCCGCCGCTGCCTTGCCCTTGGCGGTGCGGGTCTTGGGTTTCGCCGTCTTCGCGGCGGTTCCCGAGGCGGTTGCCGCCACAGCTGTCTCGGGGGTCTTGGCGGTCGCCGGCTTCGCCTTGGCCTTGGTGCGGGTCTTCACCGCCGTGGGGGCAGCGTCACCGGCGGCGCCTTCAGGAGCGGCCGCGGCGGTGGCCGGAATCACGGCCAGGATGTCGTCAGCACTCAGGGTCGCAACGGACTCCGCCACGGAGGGAAGGGAAGCTGTCATCGAGGGGAGGGTGGGAGACGGGACAGGACAGACCGACCTGACCCCCGGCCCGCAGCGATGGTTCGCGGACAGGGACGATCAGATCAGTGGACTGAACAGGACTGAACAGAAAACGCGAGAATGTCAGCGGACTGACGGACGCACCGTTGGCAGGGGTGATCTCAGACCCGACACGCGATGGTGCGATGGTCTTCCCTCTGGACGGAACGGTGCATCGTTCCGACTGCCGACATGCGGCTCAACTCCCCAATCTTAAGAAAAGCTCGTCCCGTCCGCAAGGGGTTAACGTGACGCAATCTGAGAATGCCGTGGATCCTGAGGGTCCAGACCTTCCGGACGCCCCCCTGCCGGTCTCCGTCTGGGTCGAGGCCGGTCGGGAGGGTCGCTGTCTCACCTACGACGGTCGCGCCTGTGCGCTGCGGGGGGAACCCCTCGGCCCGGGGGACCTTGTGCGCGTGCGCCTGAGGGGGCGACCCCACCAGGGTCTGGTCGTGGCACCGGCCCCGGAGGAACGGCTCGCCATGGCCCTCGAGCCCGTGCTGGAACGCCTGGAGGCC
>CAMASU010000207.1 GCA_945861105.1 Synechococcus sp. UW140 | reverse complement strand
ACGGTGACCGGCCACGGTTGGCCTTCAGCGACATCGACCAAGCCGATTACGACCCGCAGCGCCATGGGGGCATCAGCTACCGCCAGGCGATGGGTCGCATCCACGGCATCAGCGCCGACGGCACCGTGCTGCGGGACCTGGCCGTCTTCCGACGCGCCTACGAGCTGGTGGGCCTGGGCTGGCTCTATGCCGCCACCCGCTGGCCCCTCGTCGGCCCCCTGGCCGATGGTCTCTACGGCCTCTGGGCGGGCCAGAGGCTGCGGCTCACCGGTCGCGCAGACCTCGATAGCCTCTGTGCGGCCCGCCGCGAGCCGTGCCGGCTGTGAGCAGCACGGCCGGGGAGGCCTGGCTGGTGGCAGCCGGAGCGGTGCCGGGGGCCTGGCTGCGGTTCCGGTTGGTCAACGGATTGGCACCCAGGCTGCCCAGGCGCCACTGGGGCACGGTGGCGGTCAACCTCACGGCCTGCCTGGCCCTGGGGCTGCTGATGGCCAGGGTGCCGGCGGCCTCCGGCCAGGGGCGACCGCTGCTGCTGTTGCTCGCCACCGGCTTCCTCGGCAGTTACAGCACCCTCTCCACCTTCTGCGCTGAGCTGTGGAGCGAGCTGGTGGAGGGGCGCCAGCGGGGGGCGGCCTGGCTGGCGCTGGTCTCGGTGGCGGGCGGTCTGCTGGCCCTCAGCCTGGGCCTGTGGCTTGGCAGCGGACTGGGCAGCGGACTGGGCAGCAGACGATGAAGGCCAGCCTGCGGCGCGAGCTAAGGGATCTGACCCTGGTGGCAACCGGGGCGATCCCCGGCGCCCTGCTGCGGTGGCGGCTGGCCGAAGACCTGGGCAGCGGGCCGGCGGCAATCAACGGCATCACCCTCGCCAACCTGCTGGGTTGCCTGCTGCTGGGGCTTCTGGTGGCGAGGCCCGGCGGCAACGACCGGCGGATGCTGGCCCTGGGCATCGGCTTCTGTGGCTCGCTCACCACCTTCTCGACCTGGATGCTGCAGCTGGCCGAGGCGCTGCGCACGGGGCGCGCTGCAGACGCAGCCCTGGTGCTCAGCGGCGGGCTGCTGGGTGGCGTGGCGATGGTGGCCCTGGGTCACCGGATCGGCAGCCCACGGCGGTGATCCGCAGAACCAGCGCTCAGGCCGGGGGCGGCGGCACCATCCAGACCGTCTGGCCTGCATCGCCCCCGCCCTCGGGACCCACCAGCGCCGGATGGCGATAGCCCGGCAGCGCCAGTACAGCGAACACTTCCTCCACACCGGAGCCGAACCACAGGTGGGCCACCAGCTCGCCGCTCGCGAGGTCGACCACCGCCAGACCGCATTCGAGCCGCTGCCCCCCCTGCTGCAGCGGCAGACCGCCGAAGACGGCGCTTTCGCGGATCCGCGACAGGCCAACGAAGGCGTGGCCGGCGAAACAGTCGAGGCCACGGGTGAAACCCGGCAGCTGGGCCACCACCTGCGGCCTGCCACTGGCAACGTCGAAGCGCAGCAGCTGGCCACGGCCGGAATCCAGCAGGTGCAGCACCCCGCGATAGAGCCGCGGCGAATGGGGCATCGCCAGGCCCCGCAGCACCACGTCGCCGCTGGGCACATGGACCAGGCAACCACCGCCGAGCCGGTCATCACGCCAGCCCTGGTCGCGGTCGCTCTCGGCAAGGGCGGTGACCCAGAGGGGGCGTGATCCGTCCTCGGCAAGGGCCAGACCGTTGAGGTGGCAGCGGTCTTCCGGAACCCAGCCTGAGATGAAGGGCGGCAGCCAGCGGGGCACGAAACTCCAGGGGGTTTCGATGGTCACCAGCCCGTTGAACTGGGTGTTGACCAGCCACAGCCGCTGGCCATCCCAGGCCAGGTCATGGCCGAGCAGCGGACCGCTGTGGTGGCAGGTGCGGGCGAGAAACGCGATGTCGTGCTCCCCTTCAGGGGCCAGGCGAGCCGCGATCTCGCGGTTGGCCGGCAGCGTCCAGATGCTCTGGCGACAGCCCACAGCCACACCACTGGAGGTGCGCGCGAGCCCCATCGGCTGGTCGAAACGGCAGAAATCGAGCTGCAGACCACCGGCGTGGGAGCCGATGCTGACCACCTGGCCGGCCTGATAGGTCGAGAGCAGAAGGGCCAGCCCCAGACGATCGAGAAGGTCAGGCAGACCGGTCGCGTGCGTGTAGTCGACGCTGACGCCGTCCGTGGAATCGATCGGCGCCGTCGAGGTCAGAGGGCCCGCTGGCGAGCCTGGGTCAGGTAGCTCATGTCCTTCCCATCCGCCATGAGAAACCGCCAGGTGAGGCGCAGGGCCCGCAGCAATGTGGTGGTCATGGTCAGCTCTCGCATCAGGGGGGTCAGGACGTTGCTGTTGCATCGTTGAAATCCATTGTGCGTCCGACCTGCCGGCTCACTGTGTTCTGCAACACATTTTTCGCCACCGACCTCCACAGATCTCCATCGTCCCCCCTGACCTGAATGGCACTGCTGCTGTGCAGCAGCACCGCCGAAGATGATGACGGCTGATCTGCCCTGCCGCCATGGCCGCCCAGCGAGACCGCGCCTATCTGGCGACCTGTGCCCGCCTGGCGAGCGTGCTGCAGCTCAGCAGTGCCACGGCCCGGCTGCGGGTCGAACAGCTGGCGGCCCGCGAAGGGGTGCGGGACCCCGCCGGACGGCAGGCGATCGCCGAACGGCTGCTGGCGGCGGCCGAAGCCGAGGACGGAGCCACGGGCCGCTTGCTGGAGGCCCAGCTGCGCCCCCTGGCGAGTGAGAGCTCGTTCCTCGATGAAGACTGACCCCGAACCGATGCACGACGCTCTGGTGCAGCTGCTGCAAGGGCCGCGGCCGGCCACGGCGGCGGTGCTGCCGCTGATCGAACGGCTCGAGGCCGAATTCCCCTGCGATCTCAACCGTCCCCGGGACCTGGAACAGCTCACCGGGGTGTGGGAGCTGCGCTGGAGCAGTGGCCGCCAGCCGTACCTGCAGCCGCAACCCTGGCTGGAGAACCTGCAGGTGCTGCGGCCGGAGCGGGGGGCGGGGCTCAATCTGCTGCGGGGGCGGGGGCCGCTGGCGGGCTTCGGTGGGGTGGCGGTCGAGGCGGCCCTCACCCTGCAGCCTCCGCAGCGGGTGCAGGTGCGCTTCTGCCGCGGCGGCTGGATCGGTCCGGCCGTCGGACCCCTGCAGGCCCGCCTGTTCCGGGAGGTGCAGCAGACCTTCCCCGCCTGGCTCGACATCACGGTGCTGGACGATCGGCTGCGGCTCTGCCGCGGCAACACCGGCACCGTCTTCGCCCTGCTGCGCCGGCAGGACCTGGATCCGGCGGTCGTGCTGCCCACCCCTGGCGAAACCGCAGCGGCGCCATAGAACGGAAGCAGCGGGGGACGGAGGGCCTGTGACCGATACCATCCGGGCGGGCACCCGCTGCATCACCCTCACCGACCGCTGGGGCCACGACCTGGTGATCTGCGAACTGCCGCCTGACCTCAGCGACCAGGAGGTGCGGCGGCTGCACCGTCAGATCCTGGCCTGCTTTACCCGAGACCTGGAGGCCGGTGGGGACCATCCGACGGAACGTCGGGTGTACTCATGGCCCGAAGTGGTGCAGCAGCTCGAACGGCAACGACGGGCGGAGGAGGCTCCGTAGGCTGGTGCCATGACCGCTGTCTCCCCCACCAGCCCCTGGCGCGATCGCTGGTACGCGGTGGCGGCCCTCGCCGACCTCGACCCCGATCGTCCGCTGCCCTTCAGGCTGCTCGACGAACCCCTGGTGCTGTGGTTCGACCGGGAGGGCGACCGCTGGCGGGCCTTCAGCGACCGCTGCCCCCACCGGCTGGTGCCTCTGTCGGAGGGTCGCCTCGATGGGGAAGGCCATCTCGAATGCCCGTACCACGGCTGGAGCTTCGACGGCGAGGGCCGCTGCCTCA
>CAMASU010000206.1 GCA_945861105.1 Synechococcus sp. UW140 | reverse complement strand
CTGCAACTGTCGCTGCAGGGCCCCCAGGTCGTTGCTCCACCAGCGCAGCCCGCCCTGGCGGCCGCTGGCCCCCGCCAGGCTGGCCTCCAGCTGGCCGGCCCGGCCACTGCGACCGCTCAACCGGCTCCACACCTGCAGCGCCTCGAGGTGGCCGCTGTCGTAGCCGGCCTCAGCCAGGGGGCCATCGAAGGCGGCCGGGTCGGGCCCGTCGGCGGTGGTGCCCGCCAGCCAGGCCGACGGTGGGGCCAGCTGGGCCA
This sequence comes from Synechococcus sp. UW140, assembly GCA_945861105.1. Classification (GTDB taxonomy): domain Bacteria; phylum Cyanobacteriota; class Cyanobacteriia; order PCC-6307; family Cyanobiaceae; genus CAIQIA01. The sequence goes on along the minus strand of CAMASU010000206.1, from coordinate 3,664 downwards.
GCAGGGTCACCTGGTCGCCGCGTTCCAGCAGCGGCAGCAGCGGCCCGCCGTCGGCCAGCGCCGGCAGGGTGAGACCCAGGGCTGTGGCCAGCGACGGCCGCAGCAGCAGTTGTTGCGGTGCCTCCAGCTGCAGGCCCTCGGCCAGGGCGGTGCCGCTGTCCCCGAGGGGCGAGGTAACGGCGGCAGGCAGCGGCTGAGGCAGGCGCAGGCGGCCCTGCAGCCGCAGGCCCGCGGCCTCGGGCTGCACCGCCATCAGCAGCCGGCCATGCCCCCGGGCCTGGGCCCGCACGAGCGCAACGCCGCGGGGCCGGCCGGCGAGCCAGGCCTGCAGATCCGGATCCGACGCCTGATGCAGGCTGTCGATCTGGGAGGCATCCAGGGCTTCGGTGAGCAGGCCGCGGCTTGAGGCCAGCAGCACCAGCTCATCACTGGGCAGGGCCGACGCCAGGGCGCGGCCGTCACTGCTGATCACCCCCAGGCCCCGATGGTTGCTGATGCTGAGGTCGGCGCCCGCCAGGCTGCGCTCCTGCCAGAAGCGCTGCAGAAAGTCGCGCCCGCCGCCGGCCTGGCGGCTGCCCAGCACCAGCAGCCAGCCGGGCGGGGCGGCGCCATCGGCGGCGGGGCGCAGGGCGATGGCCAGGTCGTTCCCGACCCAGCCGGCCAGGTCGAGGCTCCAGTCGAGACCGGCGGCGCGGGCGATGCCGTCCCGCAGGCGGTCGACGACGGCGGCGGCGGTGCTGCGGGAGCGGGCAGGCGCCACCGCCCGGCCGTAGGCGGCGAGGGCATCGGGCGGCACCTGCAGATAGACACTGAGCGCCGCATCCCGGGGCAGAAAGCGGGCGGCGGCTGGCATCTGCAGGGTCTGCCGACCCAGCTGCAGGGGGCTCTGGCGCTGCAGCCACCACCAGCCCCCCAGCCCCAGGGCCAGCAGGGCCAGGGCCAGGGCGAGCAGCACCGCCGGCGAACGGCGCACGACCATGACAGGTGCAGGGGCTCGGGTCATCCTTGACCATCGCCTCTCCCTCGGCCATGGTCCAGCCCCAGGTTCTTGCCGCCCGCGAGCTGCAGCACTGGCTTGCGGGTGATCTGCCGCCGCTGTTGGTGGACGTGCGCGAACCGGCCGAGCTGGTGCTGGCGGCCTTGCCGCAGGTGTGCCACCTGCCCCTGAGCCGTTCGCAGGAGTGGTTGCCCCAGCTCGAGGACCTGCTGCCCCGGGACCGTGATCTGGTGATCGTCTGCCATGCCGGGGTGCGCAGCTGGAATTTCGGCTGCTTTCTGACCGAACGGCTCGGCTACGAGCGGGTGTGGAACCTCAGCGGCGGCATCGATGCCTGGAGCTGTGAGGTGGATCCGTCGGTGCCGCGCTACTGAAGCGTCTGCGCGACGGTCCAGCCCGGGGGGATCTGCCTAGAGTGCCGGCGGCCCGGAGATGTCAGTCGTGCAGCCCTTGCCTCGCCGTCAGCAGCAGGTGTTGCAGGCCACGGTGCGCCATTACGTCGACACCATGGAGCCGGTGGGCAGCCAGACCCTCGTGCGTCGATTTGCCCTTGATGCCAGCCCGGCGACCGTGCGGTCGGCGATGGGGGCCCTGGAGCAGCGGGGCCTGCTGACCCAGCCCCACACGTCCGCGGGACGGCTGCCCAGCGCCCTCGGCTACCGCCATTACGTCGACTGCCTGCTGCCGCCGCCGGGTGCCGCTGCGCTGCAGCTGGAGCGCGAGCTGTCGGAGGTGAGCCTGCAGTGGTCTGCCCTCGAAGACCTGCTGGACCACCTGGCCCGCCGCCTGGCGGATCTCACCGGCCTGCTGAGCCTCATCACCCGACCCCGGCGCCGGGAACAGCGGCTGCGCACGGTGCGGCTGGCGGCCAGCGGTGACCGGCTGCTGGTGTTCGTGGTGGAAAGTGCGGCCCAGGCCAGCACCCTCAACCTGCCGCTGCCGCCCGGCGGTGCCGGCCAGCTGCCGGCCCTCGAACAATGGCTGGCCCACTGCCTTGATGACGGCGCCGATGGCGGGGCCATCGCCATCCCGTGGGCGAGCCTGCCGTCCCACCTGCAGAGCTGCGCGGCACCGCTGCGGCGGGCCCTCGATCGCCAGGGCAGCCAGCGGGAGGGCAGTGGCGTGCTGGCGATGGGGGTGGCGGGGTTGCTGGCCCAGCCGGAATTCAGCCGCAGTGATCAGTTGCGGCCGCTGCTGGAGCGGGTGGAGCAGACCCCCCACGAGCTGCTGCAACCCCCGCGACAGGCGCCACCGCGGGGTGGCGTGTGGATCGGCGGCGAGCATCCAGACCCGGCATTGGCGGCCTGCAGCCTGGTGCAGGCCACCTATCACGCCCGTGGCGGTGCCGAGGGGCATGTGGCCCTGATCGGGCCGATGCGCATGGCCTACGCCACGGCCCGGGCGGCGGTGCAGACGGTTGCCGCCAGCCTTGAGCGGCTGCTCAGCTGAGGCCGACCCCATGACGTATTGCGTGGGCTTCCGGTTGGAAGCTGGCCTGGTGTTCGCCTCTGACTCGCGCACCAATGCCGGTGTTGATTACATCTCGACCTACAGCAAGATGCATGTGTTCGAGCCGGCGCCCGACCGGCTGTTCGTGCTGCTGGCGGCGGGCAATCTGGCGACAACCCAGGCGGTGGTGAATCGCATCCGCCGTGATCTGCGGGACAACAGCAGCGGCGAGGTCGGTGGGTTCATGGCCGCTGCCGGCGGTCGGCCCGATCTGTTGAGTGCCCGCCATCTTTTTGAAGCGGCCGATTATGTGGGCCACCTGAGCGTGGCTGTGCAGCAGGACTTCGCCACGTCCCTGCGCCAGACAGGGGCCAGCGGCGAGGCCAGCTTCATCCTGGGGGGACAGATCCGCGGTGATGAGCATGGCTTGTACCTCATTTATCCCCAGGGCAATGCGGTGATGGCCACCGAGGACACGCCATTTCTGCAGATCGGCGAAAGCAAGTACGGCAAGCCACCGCTGGATTATGTGGGCCACAAGAACCTGACGCTTGATGATGCGGCACGCCTGTGTCTGATGTCAGAGATCATCACCCGCCGCTCCAACCTCACGGTGGGTCCACCGTTCGAGCTGGCGATCATGCCGCGGGATCGCTTTCAGATCAGCCGTCGGCTCAAGCTGGACAAGAACGATCCCGAGATCAACCGGGCGATGGAGGTGTGGACCCGCAGCATGCAGGATGCCCTGCAGCGTCTGCCGCGTTTTCCGTGGGAGCAGATGCCGCTATGAATCCCGCTGCTTCCAGTTCTGGAATGAAGCCGAAGGCACTTGGGTGGCTGAGGCGGTCGGGGAACAGCACGCCATCAAGGTGGTCGCATTCGTGTTGCACCACCCAGGTATCGAACCCCTGCATGCGCAATCGCAGCCAACGTGACACCTGCCCCCGCAGCCCCGGCACACTGAGGCAACCTTCCCAGCCTTCGTCGCACTCAGGCCCCAGCGGGGTAAGCACTGGATTGATCAACACGGTGCGAGGGATCGCTGGAGCATCGGGGTAGCGCGGATTCGGCCCGCCGCCGCCGAACAGCACCACCCGCAGCGGCACACCGATCTGGGGGGCCGCCAGGCCAGCGCCGCTGCAGGCCGTCATCGTGTCGTGCAGATCCGCGATCAGCCGGGGCAGCTGTTGATCGCCCAGATCCTGCACCGGCCGTGCC
>CAMASU010000205.1 GCA_945861105.1 Synechococcus sp. UW140 | reverse complement strand
TTCCCCTGGTGGGCCCCCTGCTGCAGCACGGGGTCTTCCGCAGTGCTGATGGCCTGCGACTGCCGGCTGGCGGAATCGATGCCGCCCTGGTGGAACGGCTCCACAGCCAGCAAAGGCCGTTGGCGCCCTGGGTGCTCACCATCCGCCAGCTGAACTTTGTCGGCCCCCCCCAGGAGGGTCCCCTGCTGCTGCAGGTGCTGCAACGGCTGCGCAGCCCGGCCATGACGGTGATCGCCCGGGAAGCTCCGGGACTGGATCCCCTGGGCTGGGCGGGTCCGGAGGACCTGGCTGCCGCCCTGCGCCAGCGCTACGCCGGCGTCATCCCGGCCCCTCGAACACGAGCACCACGTTCTTTCCGCCGAAGCCAAAAGCATTGGCCATGGCCAGCTTCGCCGGGCCTTCCAGCCGGCTGACGAAGCGGGGCACCGGCAGGGTCAGCGCCGGGTCGGGCTGGGGGCAGTTGCGCTGGGGGGGCACCAGTCCCTCGCGCAGGCAAAGCACCGTGAGCACCGCCTCAAGGGCGCCGGCCCCGCCGATCAGATGCCCCACCGCCGCCTTCGGGGCCAGCAGCCAGGGGCGGTTGACGACCGAGTTGTCGAACAGGCGGCCCAGCGCCAGGGCTTCGGCATGGTCCCCCTGCACCGTGCCGGTGCCATGGGCCTTGACCAGCTGCAGATCGTGCGGGCTGACGCCGGCCTGCACCAGGGCCTGACGCATCGCCTGTTCAGCCTGGCGGCCCTCAGGCTGGGGCGTGGTGATGTGGTGGGCATCGGCGTTGACGGCTCCCCCCCGCAGCCAGCCATGCACCGGAGCCATGCGGGCCCGGGCCCGGGCGGCGGTTTCCAGCACCAGTGCTGCGGCGCCCTCACCCATGACGAAGCCGCTGCGGAGTTCATCAAAGGGGCGGCTGGCCTCTTCCGGGGGGCCGTCGCCGCCGGCCAGGGCCCGCATGGCCCCGAAGGCCGCCATGCCCGCGCGATTGAGCAGGGCGTCACAGCCGCCCACCACCACGGCATCGGCCAGGTCCTGTTCCAGCAGTCGGGCTCCCCAGAGGATGGCATCGGCACCGGTGGCGCAGGCCGACACCGGTGCCTCCAGCGGTCCCCTGGCCCCCAGGAACAGTGCGATCTGCGCCGCCACTGCGTTGGGCATGATCATCGGCACCGTCAGCGGGTTGACCCGGGCTGGGCCCTGCTCCCGCAGCACCGTCAGCTGCTCCTGCAGGGTGGCAAGCCCCCCCATGCCCGTGCCGAACACCACCCCGAGCCGCTCAGGAGCGAGGCTGGGGCGGCCGGCGTGGGTCCAGGCCTCCTGGGCCGCCAGCAGACCCATCTGGGCAGAGCGGTCGAGCCGCCGGGCCCGGTGGGGCTCCAGCAGGGCATGGATCTCAAAGCTGCTGACACCACCGACCCGGCTGGCGAGGTCGGCGCTCCACGACGGATCCAGGGCCTTCAGGCCACTGCGGCCCTCCAGCAGCGATCGCCAGGTGCTGGGGTGGGTGCTCCCCAGGGGCGAAACCGCCCCCAACCCGGTGATGGCAATGCGCTCAGTCAATCGCTCCGTGCTGACGCAGCAGCTGCAGCAGGTCGGCCACCGTCAGCAGGCGGGGCAGCTCGCCGGCGTCGATGGAGATGCGGAAGCGCGTTTCAGCCTCCAGGATCATCTCCATCATGCCGAGGGAATCGACGCCCAGGTCTTCGACGAACCGGCACGAGGGTTGAATCCGGGAGGGTTCGACGCCGGCGATCGTGCGCAGCAACTCGCCGAGCACCTCAAGGGCCTGGGCTTCGGTCATGGCTCCGGTCGGGGGGGACGACGCCATACGGAACCTGCGGTTGAGGGTTTCTATCACGGGCCCTGCGGTAGCCAGGGGCTGCGGTGGGGCAGCACCAGAGCCGGATGGGACTGGGCGGGAGCCGGTTCCCACCCATCACAGGCCATCAGGATCTCGATGATCTGGTTGAAGTCGCGGGCGATGGAGAATCCCGCCACCCGCGCTCCACTGAGACTGGCGTTGAGCCGCACCAGCCCCGGCACCCGGAACCGTTCGTCGGTCTGTCGCAGCAGCTGTTCCAGTTCGCGGTAGGTGGTGCAGCCCAGGTCGGCCGGCGAGGGCGCCGCTGTGTCCTCCAGGCCGGGCACCGGATGGCGGGGCCGCGGCAGGTCGAGGTCACGGGCGCAGAAGGGGGGCTGCCGCAGGCGTTCGAGGAAGCGCAGCACCAGGGCCTGGGGCTGGCCGATCTGGCAGAACGACATCAGCCCCAGGGTCCAGCGGTGGTCGGTGGCCCGGGCCAGCATGGCCGCCGACCGCAGCAGGGTGGGCAGAATGCGGAAGTCGGCGCGGTGGAGGGGGGTCACGAAGATGCGGCCCACTTCGAGGTAGTGATGCCCTTCGCTGCCCAGCTCGGAGGCCAGGCCCGGAAAGCAGTGTTCGAGGTAAGAGCACCGGCCGTCCCAGGGGCTGGGCTGCCAGCGCGAGAAGCTCAGACGCTGGGCACCGGCCACCCCGCCGGTGCGTCGGTCCCAGACCAGCAGATGCCAGTAGTGGCCATCGCGACCGTCGAGATCGCTGGACTGCGGTCCGAGGGGCGACACCTCCCGGAAGGCCTCGGCCCGCAGGCGCCCGATGCCCTCGGCCAGGGAGTCGAAATCTTCGGGTCTCAACAGATAGGTCTCGAGGTCACCCTGACGGAAGAAGAGGGCCTCGGCGAAGTGCCGCGGCAGGTCGGGCAGGGGTGTCGGCAGAACCGTCATGGGCTGGATTCTGCAGCACCCATCCAGCTCCGCTGTCGCTGATGTCACCCGGACCGCGATCGCTGGTGCTGCTGCATCAGGGGGCCGGGCCCACCATCGACCATTTCCTGGCGGCCCCCCTCGAGCGGCTGGCTTGCGGGCGCCTTGACCTCGACAGCCGCCTGGCCCCCGCCGACGAACTGGCCCGCCTGCCGGGGCCGCCTCGGTTGCTGCTTGTGGTGCGGGCCCTGCCGGCCCCCTGGCTGCGTCCCCTGCGAACCCTCCGCCGCCAGGGGTGCCGCCTCATCTACGTCATGGATGACGATCTGCTCGATCCGGCGGCCGGCACCAGCCTCCCGGAGGCCTATCGCCGGCGGCTGCGGCAGAACATCACCGCCCAGCGCCGGCATGTGCCGGAGCTGTTTGATGAGGTCTGGGTCACCAGTGCCGCCCTGGCCGCCAAGTACGCCCACCTCGCCCCCCAGCTGCTGCCCCTTGATCCCCATCCGCGCCTGCTGCTGCAGCGGCCGCGGCTGCAGCTGGCCTATCTGGGCACCGCCGCCCATCAACGGGAATTCGCCTGGTTGCTGCCGTTGCTCACGGCCCTGCAGCAGCGCTGGGACCACACCCATGTGGATCTGTTCGGCGACCTCGCCATCAACCGGCAGTTCCGCCACCTGCCCCGGGTGCGGCTGCTGCATCCGATGGACTGGGAGCGGTATCTGCAGGAGACCGGCAGCCGCCGTGTCGACCTGCTGCTGTGCCCGTTGCTGGAGGACCCCTTCAATGCGGGCCGGGCTGCCGTCAAGATCGTCGATGCGGCACGGCTCGGTGCCGTCGGTCTCTACTCCGACCGGGAGCCCTACCGCGGCTGTGTGCGCCATGGCGAGACGGGGCTGCTGCTCCCCGACGATCCCCAGCCCTGGCTCGACACCATCGCGGCGCTCATCGCTGAGCCCGAACGACGGCAGGCCCTGGCGGAGGCCGGCCGGGCGATGGTGGAGTCGCTGGGACGGCGGCCGGGCTGCCCGGCCCACCCGTTGGAACGGGTCTTAGTCGTCTAACCTCGGGCGCCGACCGCGCTTTGCCCTCCATGGTTCCCGCTCTGGCGGTCGTCCCCCCCGCCCAGGTGGCCCCGGCTCGCCCGGCGGCTTCCCCCCTGCGCTACCGCCTCGGCCCCGGCGACCGGCTGCGGCTGTCGCTC
>CAMASU010000204.1 GCA_945861105.1 Synechococcus sp. UW140 | reverse complement strand
AGTTCGGGATTGTCAACGACCGCGGCCCGGAGGCTGGCCTCCAGGTCGAAGGGCCACGGGGGAAGCAGGGTGATCGGATCGCTCGCCAGGGGGGTGTCCTGGGGCCCGAGCCGCAGCAGCACGGCCAGCTGCCGACGGGCCACGGTGCGGTCGGCCTCGGCCTGGATCAGCAGCTGCCGGTCACCGGCCTCGATGGCCTGACGGCGCAACACATCGAGCCGGGGCGCCAGACCCGCCCGCTTGAGGTCGCGGGCATCGGCCAGGATCACGGCGTCGTTGCGCACAGCCGCTTCCTGGATGCGCACCGTCTGGTCGGCCTGCTGCAGCTGGTAATACGCCTCACTCACCTGCAGTTGCAGCTGCCGCAGCTGCGACCCGTAGGTGTTGCGCAGGCTGGCCAGCCGGGCCTTCACCGCGGCCACCGACGGCGGGCGGCGGAAGTCGAGCAGGTCGTAATCGAGCTGCAGGCCTGCGCTGGCCCCGCGGCTGGTGGTGTCGAAGGCCACACGGCCGCCGGCGGGCACATAGAACGGTCCGGCGGTCGGACGGCCATCGGCCGCCAGCAGGCCCTTGGGCGCGAACAGGGGTCCGAAGCCGAGGTTGTCGTTGCTCACCGGGGCAACGAGGAGATCCCTCTCCCAGAGGGCACCGCTGCCGGCCACGGCCCTGAGCCGGGGCCAGTAGCTGCCCTCGGCGGCCTGGAGGTCGGCCTCGGCGGCGGCCACCAGCTCCCGCTGGGCCTGGAGGTCGGGGTTGGCGGCAAAGGCGATGGCCAGGGCCGCTTCGAGGCTCAGGGCCCTCTGCCCCGGCGCAGGGGGCGGCGGCGGGGTCGGCAGCGCCAGCTCCCGCAATTCCCGGTTCAGCTGTTGCCAGCGCCGCTCGAGCAGGGCGGTGCCGTCGGGCGGCGCAGCCACCGCAGCCGGGGCGGTCAGCAGACCCGCGGCCAGGCCGCAGGCCATGCGCCAGTTCCGGCCCACGACCCCCTCCCCAGCAGAACGATCTGCGGCAGTCTGCCTGAAGCGGCTGGATCGCCGTCGACCGCCCCCGCTGGCGCCCATGACCTCCGTGTCGTCCCTGCCTGCTACCGGTGACGGGTCCGCCCGCCGGGACCACCGCCTCGTGGGTGTCGCCCATCTGCTGGTGGGCGGCGGACTGCTGGCCTGGGCGCTGGTGTGGCCGGTGCCCACCGAGGTGATGGGAGAGGGGGTGTTGCTCCCCCCCGGCAATGCCGGCCTGCTGAATGCCAGGGCTTCGGGCCAGATCCGCTCCGTGGCGGTCGCGGTGGGTTCAGCGGTGACCAGGGGACAGGTGCTGATGGAACTGCGGCTGCCGGTGCTGGACCGTCAGCTGCAGCAGCAGCGGGGGAACCTGGCCCAGCTCGAGCGCATCAACCAGGACCTGAACGACCGGGACCGGCGGCGGCTGCAGACCGAAACCCAGGAGGTGACCACGGCCCTGGCCAAGCTCAGCGACGACGCCCGTCGCTACCGCGCCCTGCAGCAGACCTATGCCGGCAAGCTGCGCAACCTGGAGTGGCTCAGTCGCCGGGAGGTGGTGGCCCCCCTCTCCCCCGAGGTGGTGACCACCGAGCAGAGCCTCACGACCACGAGTGTCAACCTCGACGATGTGGCCATCAGCCGGCGCCGGTTGCTGGCCGACCTGGCCAAGGTGAAGCTCGAGATCGAGACCCAGGCCCAGCAGCGCCGCTACCGCATCGACGATCTGCAACGGCAGATCCGCGTCAGCGAAGCGCGCATCGCCTACGACGGGCAGGTGGTGGCCGAACGGGACGGACGGGTGCTGGATCTGCAGGTGATCCCCGGCCAGACCGTGGCCATGGGCCAGCGGCTCGGCACCATCGGTCGTGCCGACGATGACGGCGCCGGTGGCGGCAGGCTCAGGGCCGTGGCCTACTTCGCCCCCGCCGATGCCCGGCGGCTGCCCGTGGGCCTGCCGGTGGAGGTGGTGCCCAAGTGGAAGCAGCGGGGCCGCTTCGGTGGGATCGTCGGACGGGTCACCCAGGTGCTGAGCCTGCCGGCCACCGAAGAAGATGTCTCGACCACCACCGGCAATCCGCAGCTGGCCCGCGAGCTCACCCGCAACGGTCCGGTGATGCGGGCCGAGATCCGCCTCGACCACGATCCCACCAGCCGCGATGGGTTCCGCTGGACCATTTCCCGTGGCAGCGCCGTGTTTCCGGTGCGGGAGGGGCTCACGGTCACCACCCATGCCTATGTCGAATGGCGAGCCCCCCTCAGCTACGTGCTGCCCGGCTGGCGTTCCCTCACCGGTGGCTACCGGCCGTTCCCCTGACCGATGCCCCGTCCTTCGTTCCCCACCCCCGGCCCCCTGCTGCGCCAGGAGCTGCCCTGGCTGCTGGCCGAGGTGGTGCTGCTGGTGATCCTGTTCAACGCCAATGCCCCTGAACTGTGGTTCTGGCTGGTGGTGCTGCTGGTGCTGCTCGGGTACCGACTCGAACGCTGGTGGTCATCGCGGCCGCCGGGCTGAACCGGATCAGCGGCGCAGCCCCTGCCACTGCCGTTCGGCCTCGACCATGGCCTGGCGCGCCTGGCGGCAGAGCACCAGTCGGGCGGCGATCCGCTCCAGGGTCTCCAGGGGGGCCTCTGACTGCCGGGGGTCGTTCAGCTCCCGGCCCAGGTCGTTCCAGCTGGCGGGGCTCCCGAAGGGAACGGTCGGCGCCACCGGCAGGCCAGGGCCTGGACGGCGTTGGTCCAGGCTGTCCGCCCAGAGCCCCAACCGTTCCTCGAGGCTCAGGAGCAGGTCCCGCTCGGCTCGGTGCACGCGTTCCAGCAGGCGCAGTTCATGGTCGGCGGCCACCCGGCGCCCGAGGCCGTCAATGCAGCTGATCATCCGCGAGGCGGCCTGATCAAAGCCGAGCATGAGCCGGTAGGTGGGATGGCGCTGGGGGGTGGGACCCAGTTCCTCGGCCAGGGTGGGCAGCCGCCGCCGCACGGCCTGCAGCCGCCGCCGCAGGGCCCTCTGGTCGGCGCTGGTGATCGCCACCGACCGGTCCGCCAGGATGCGGCAGGTCTGGCGCAGGTCGGCCAACAGCAGCCGGTAGTCGGCCAGGGCCTGGTCGAGGCCGGTGGCAGGCCAGAACAGCCGCATCGTCAGCAGGCTCAGCACCACCCCGAAGGCGGTCCAGAACAGGCGCAGGGGCACCCAGGCGCCCAGCTGCTCGCTGTGGACGAGCCAGCCCATCACCACGACCAGGCCGCCGACCTTGTAGCCCACCTGCAGCCCCAGGCAACCGCCCAGCAGCCGCAGCCCGCCGAGGGTGACCGCCAGACCCACGGGCATCGGCAGCCCCCGCAGACCTTCGAGGCTCACCACCAGCACCAGGGATCCGAGCAGGGTGCCCAGCAACCGCTGGCGGCCAAGCCGCAGGGAGCTGCCATAGCTGTCGGTGCCCACGGCCAGCACCGCCAGGGGCACGTAAAAGCCGAAGGGCAGACCACTGAGGAAGGCGAAGCCGTTGCCGAGGCCGGCGGTGAGTGCCAGGCGCAGCTCGCGACGGTTGATCAGCACGGCAACGGACGGGCGACGGTCGCGAGATGGGCCTGCAGGGCTCGCAGTTCCTCGGCCACGGCCAGGAGGGGCAACAGGGGCCAGCGGCTGCGGCTGGCCAGGTCCTGCCAGGCGGCTGGGTCGCGGGTGGGCAGCCGCCGCCGTTCACCGCCGAGCTGGGCGGTGAGGCCTTCGATCGCCCGCTCCAGGGGGCTGGCCCGCTCCGGGGGCAGGGGGGGCAGCTCCTGCAGCAACCGTTCCCACGCCACCCAGTGGGACAGCACCTGCTGCCAGGCCAGCAGGCGCCGCTCCCAGGGGCGCAGCAGCCGCTGCTGCCGCTGGGGGCCGTGGCGCTGCACGGCGATCAGCTCTTCGAGTTTCAGCAGACTGGCGGTCAGCGGCGCCGGGTTGAGGGGGGCGGGCTG
>CAMASU010000203.1 GCA_945861105.1 Synechococcus sp. UW140 | reverse complement strand
CCAGGGTCGAGTGGCTCGGCACGTTCTGGAGCCATGCGGTGGCGCCATCCACGCCTGCCGCTGATCTGAAGCTGCAGATCCAGGCCTGGCAGCATCATTTCGCGACCCTCTTCGGCAGCGAGGCCCTGCAGCGGGTGCGGGGCTTTTCGCCGCCCGAAATGGCCCTGCCCAATGATCCCGACAGGGTGCATGCGCTCGTGACGGCCCTGCGGCAGTGCGGCTACCGCTGGCTGTTGCTGCAGGAGCACAGCGTGTCCAATCCCGATGGCAGTCCCCTCAGCCCGGCCCAGACCCGGATGCCCAACCGACTGGTGGCCCGTGATCGCAGCGGTGCCACTGTGGCCATCACAGCGCTGATCAAGACCCAGGGCTCCGACACCAAGCTGGTGGGACAGATGCAGCCCTGCGCCGAAGCCCTCGGCCTCGACCGCATCCCATGGGCCGGTCGTTCCATTCCGTCCCTGGTGGCTCAGATCGCTGATGGCGAAAACGGTGGCGTGATGATGAACGAGTTTCCGCAGGCCTTCATCGAGGCCCACCGCCGCCTCGCTGGCCAGACCGGCGCCGACCCGCGCACCGTGGCGATCAATGGCAGCGAATACCTCGACCTGGTGGCCGCCGCCGGCCTCGGCCCGGAGGATTTCCCCCCCATCCAGGCCGCAGGGCTGCCATCCGCGGATGGCTCCTCCTGGACGAACAACAGCCGCTGGGTGGAGGGGTATGCCGGGGTGCTCGAGCCGCTGCAGGACCTCAGTGCCCGTTTCCACCGCCTCTGTGATCCCCTGGTGGCGGCCAACCCCGCCATCACCCGCAGTCCTGGCTACCAGAACGCCCTGCTGCACCTGCTGCTGCTCGAGACCAGCTGTTTCCGTTACTGGGGACAGGGCACCTGGACCGACTACGCCCGCGAGATCCACCGGCGGGGTGAAGCGGCCCTCGATGCGCTGGCGGCTGCCCCCTGACTGGTGCGACAGAGTGGGGGCGTTGCTCTGGCCACCGTGAAAGAGATCAGCCTTGTCGAGGTTCTGCTGCGGGGCGCCGCCCGTTTTGCGGCCGTGTCGGGGGTGATCGCCTTTCTGGTCTGGATCACCTGGGTGATGCTCGACGTCAAGAACATGCAGTCGGGCTTCACCCTCCCCTGACCGTCCGCCAGAGCCATCGGTCAGTCCTCCGTGAAGCGTGCGCGCCAGCAAGCCTCCAGGCTGACGGCCTCGGCGGTGCCTTCGGCCGGACAGGTGGCCAGAAAGTCCTTGTCGCTTGCGGGTCGGTAGGGGCCCTCCTTGATCTCGAGCATCACCGTGTCGGGTTCGAGGGCCACAAGGGTGTGGAGCTGGTCCTCGGCCAGGTCGATGCCATGGACCGGCCCGCCGGCTGCGAGCCGTTCCTGATGGATCACCTCCCCCCGGTCATCCAGCAGCAGCAGGCCCACCGCCCCCTGGAGCACCACAAAGCATTCGAATCCCGCCCCGGGCCGCTCCCGCCGATGGCGGTGGGGTCGCACGTAGGTGCCTGGCTGCAGCACGTTCAGAAACCGCTGCACCGGATCGGGTTCGGCGTGCAGGTTGTGGTTCTGCCGCAACCGTGGCGACTGGCTGGCCCGCTCGGCCACGCGGTCGAACAGCGACGTGTCGAGGCGGCGCAGGGCCGGCAGCTGCAAACGGGGATGCCGCAGCCGATAACCCAGTGACCGCAGCCGGTCATTGCGGATGCGACGGTCGGCCGGCGGCTGCTCCCGCGGCTGCCCGGCATCCCAGCGCACCGGCTCCCATCCCGCCGCCGTGCAGACCCGATGCAGCAGATCGGCCACCGTCAGCGGTTCGTCATCCACCACGTTCACGATCCCGTCCCAGCGGTCGGCCACGGCAGCGGCGATGGCCCCCACCACATCGTCGCGATGGATCCAGCTGCAGTGGGAGCCCCCATCACCGGGGCGGATGGTGCCGGCCAGCCGCCGGAAGCGTGTCAGCAGTTGCCGGCCCGGGCCATGGATCGCCCCCAGCCGCAGCAGGCACACCGCCCGCTCAGCCGTGCGGCAACCCTGCAGCAGCCGCTCACTTTCGAGCAGCACCTGGCCATGGTCATCCCGGGGCTCCGGGGTGGTCGACTCGTCCACCCAGTCGCCACCGGCATCGCCGTACACAGCGCAACTGGCGGTGTAGACGATCTGCCGCAGCTGTGGCAGTTGGGGCAGCAGCTCCACCAGGGAGGCGAAGCTGTCGCGGTAAGTGGCGGCATAGGTGGGGGCATCCACGGCCTGGTCACCGCTGGGGGCCAGCGTGAACACCGCCACGTCGGCATCCGCCAGGGCTGCCGCCAGGGCATCGCGGTCATCGGCCCGCAGCACCAGCACCCGCTCGGCCAGCCTGGCCAGTGGTGCCCGCCGTTCCTCCCGGGTCGTGGTCAGGGCCAGCTCGACTCCCCCCTGCTGCTGCCAGTGGCGAGCCAGGGCCATGCCCACATCGCCGCAGCCCACGATGGTGATGCGCATCCCGGATGTTGCGGCGGTGCTGAACCTAGGTTGCTGCCTCGAGCACTTGCTCCAGGGGCACCACCGGTCGTTCGGGGCTGCTGGTCACTTCAAGGATGCGACCGCTTGCGGCAGGCGTGTCCAGGGCCTCCAGGCAGCAGCGGGCCACCAGACGCCGCGGGATCGAGTCGCTCTCCTGCTGGCCGGGGCCGGTCCAGAAGATTCCCTCCCCGTCCGTGGCCGGTTCCCGTTCCGACAACCCCCCGGGACGAATCACCGTCCAGTCGAGGCCACTGGTTTCGAGGGCGTGTTCCCCCAGCCGTTTCCAGACCAGGATCAGGCCGAACAGATTGAGCGGATGGAACCACCGGCCGGCACAGAGGGAACTGACCAGCAGCACCCGCTGGACGCCGACCCGCCGGCAGCTGTCCACCTGCCGCTGCACACCCCAGGCATCCACCCGCAGGGGCCCCGTGAGGTCAGGGGAGGGGCGGGCGCCGGTGGCGATGATCAGCGCATCTGCTCCCCTCAGGGCGTCATCAAGGGCGGTCGCATCGCTGAGTTCCAGCCGCCGGGAGTCACAGTGGGCAAGGCTGTCGGGCACGATCGAGGTCGCTCTCAGCAGCAGGCGGGGTGTGTCGCCATGGGCCAGAAGTTCTTCAGCGATGCGGTAACCGGTCTTGCCGGAGGCACCGCTGATGGCCACCGTACGGGGCATGACGTTCACGTTTGACGAAAGCCTAGGGGCCACCCATTCGCAGTGGGACCTCAACCGTCGCAACTTCGCGGGCCGCTGGTGTGGCACCAGCCATTGGCATCTGCGGGATGCGGGCACGGGGGTTCTCGATCTGCAGCGGCCGACCCGCACAATTCACGACACCTGCTATGCCATCGACTTCAGTGATGACGACACCGGCGTGTGGGATGGCCGTGGCCTGCTGTTCGCCCCCGACGGCCGACGTCGGCTGCCCCTCTCCCGTGCCACGTACAACAGCGGTGGCAGCTGCTGGCAGTTCGCCGGTGCCGGGGGCCAGTCGAGCCTGGCGGTGGACGACACCCAGCCGCGGTTCGGCCATGAGGTGAATCTGTTCTTCGGTCGCTCCCGCTCGATGCTGGTGCTGCTCTGGTCCCCCGAGGCTGGAGCCGGTGACCCATGGCGACTGGATGCCGTGGGGGCTGTCGCCTTCCGCTGCACCCGCAGTGCCATCGTCGATCCCCCCCGTCCCCAGCTGCCGGTTGCTTCGTTGCTCGCCGACGTGGAGGGCTGGGCCGGTCAACTCGAGGCTCTGCACCCCCACCGCTGGCCCGCCGACGATCCCGCTCCCGTTGCCTGTGGTCCGTTCCGGCCTGCCGAATTCGCCCGCCATCCGCTCACGGCCGCCTTTGCCGACGGCCTGGTGTGCTCGGTGCCCGAGGTTCTGCCGGCGGCCGCCTTCCGCCTTGAGGTGGGCTGCCGCATGGCCCCCGATCACTTTGAGCAGCTGAGCCTG
>CAMASU010000202.1 GCA_945861105.1 Synechococcus sp. UW140 | reverse complement strand
GGCGCCAGCCTCGAACTGCTCGAGGGCAAGGTGCTGCCCGGGGTGGCCGCCCTCGACGAGGCGGCCTGAGCCCCGACCCTGGCCGTCAGAGGGTGCCCGGCCCTTCGCTGGCACCCCCGCGGTCCAGAAGCCTCATCCGCCGTTCGGGCGGTTCCGGGAGGTTGAACTGCTGCCGCAGGGTCCGTGCCTGGGCACGCATGTCGTCCCGCAGCCGCTTCAGGGCTTCGCGCTCCTGCTGCTGACAGGCCTGGGCTGCCCGGTCGTCGGCCGCGGCCTTCAGGCAGCGTTCGTCGTTGTCGAGGATGGCCAGGCGGCCGTCGTGATGGCGTTGCAGCAGGGTGCGCTGGACGCTGATCATCTTGAGCTGCTGCTCGCGGCTCAGCTGGGGACGATCAGGCCGGCCTGGGCCGTACCCCTCGGCGCGGCCAGGCACCGTGCCGGCCAGGAGGCCGCTGCCGCAGGCCAGGGCCAGCAGGGCACCGGTCAGGCGAAGGTTGATCAATGGCATCAGGGATCCATGCAGACGCCGATCAGTGTCCGCGGCGGGTGTTGCCCTGGTGTGACCCAGAGAGCGCCAGGTCTGACGAGTCGTGACCCTCGTGGTGGCGCTGCAGGGCCTCAAGCAGCACCGGTGAATTGATCCAGACCGGAGCCATGGGTGTCAGGCTTCACCGCCGCAGTGTCACGGCCTGCGGCGGGAGCGACAAGGGGCAACGGGTGGAAGAGATTCAGCGGCGGGAGACCACCCGCACCAGGCGGCTGACGCTGACGGTGCCCTCGGGGTGCAGCAGCAGCACGGCCCAGAACTGATGCCCCGGCTTGTATGGGGCCTGGATGCGCTTGAAGATCCCCCCTGCCGTCAGGGCCCCCAGCTGGAGATCCGGGCTGCGGAGGCTGCGCTGGGCCTCTGGGGGGATCTCGCCGACTCCGCCGGCCAGCATCGTGTCCTTGAGGGGTTCGTCGAGCACCACATCGATGTCGTAGCGCTGGCCGGTGAGCACCTCTTCGGGCATGAGCACCGCCACGGGCAGGTCCCGTTCACCGCTGCGCAGGATCGATTCCTCAGCCAGCACCTCCTGGCTGGCGAGGCGGTTGCCCTGCTGGCGCACCGCCAGTCGCTGGCTGGCCTCCAGCCGGAAGCTGCGGCCCGCCTCCTGGCGGCTGCCGGTCACCTTCACCAGCAGGGTGCTGCGGCCATCGGGCAGGTCCGGGCCGCTGCTGAGGCTCCAGCGGGCATCGGCGAAGGCCTGGCGCAGCTGCTGGTGGCGGCTCTCCAACCGGCCGGGATCCAGGCCGGGGCCGGTTTCGACCAGCGTGCGCAGACCGTCGTTGCCGGCGCGGTTCAGGGCCTGCTCGAGGTTGCGCAGCAGCGGATCACTGACCCTGGCTCCGGCGGGGGCCGCCCAGGGGCCCATGCCCAGCGCCATGGCCGCCAGCAGAGCCAGGCAGGGGCCCCGCTGCAGGGTCCGGGACGGCTGCCGCTGCATCGTGGTCCAGCTCTGAGGATCGCCTTAACTTAGGCGCCGCCTGCCCTGCGTCTATGCCCCGGCTCCTGATCGCCGCCAGCGGCACCGGTGGTCATCTGTTCCCGGCCCTGGCGGTGGCGGACTTCCTCGCCGACCGCTGGCAGATCAACTGGCTGGGGGTCCCCGACCGGCTGGAGCGCCAGCTGGTGCCCGACCGTTATCCCCTCACCACCGTCAGGGCCGGCGGACTCCAGGGCCGGGGCCTGCGCAAACTGCTGCAGTTGTTGCAGCTGATCGGCAGCAGTGGTGCCGTGCGTCAACTGATCCGGCGGCGGCATGTGTCGGTGGTGTTCACCACCGGCGGCTACATCGCTGCGCCGGCGATCCTCGCCGCCCGCTGGACGGGCCGCCCGGTGGTGCTGCACGAATCGAACGCGGTGCCGGGGCGGGTCACCCGCCTGCTGGGGCGGTACTGCAGCCAGGTGGCCGTGGGGTTGCCCCAGGCCGCCGCACGGGTGCCGGGCTGCCGACCGCTGGTCACCGGCACCCCCGTACGCCAGGCCTTTCTCCAGCCGGCCCCCTGCCCCGACTGGGTGCCGCAGGGGCCCGGGCCCCTGCTGCTGGTGATCGGTGGCAGCCAGGGGGCGGTGGGCCTCAACCGCATGGTGCGGGCGGCCCTGCCGCCGCTGCTGGCGGCCGGCTGTCGGGTGGTGCACCTCAGCGGATCCCAGGACCCCGAGGCCGGCAGCCTGCAGCATCCGGCCTACGTCGAACGGTCGTTCAGCGACGAGATGCCGGGGTTGCTGCAGCACGCCGATCTCGCCATCAGCCGCTCCGGCGCTGGCAGTCTCAGCGAACTGGCCGTCTGTGCCACCCCGGCGCTGCTCGTTCCTTTCCCCCAGGCGGCCGACGACCACCAGACCGCCAATGCCGAAGCGGCCGTGGCGGTGGGTGCCGCGGTGCTGCTGCGCCAGCACCCGCCGGGAGACCCCCCGTTGCTGCGGGCCCTCTGGCGCCTGCTGGGGCCCCGCCTGCGCGGGGCCGACCCCGTTGCCGATCCGCTGGTGGGCCTGGCCGCCGGCATGGAACGGTTGGCGGTGAGGGATGCCGATCGTCGACTGGCCCATCTGCTGGATGATCTGCAGGAGCGCTGAATGGAGGCTGATCCCGCCATGGGGCTGCCAGCGGTGCTGCGTCAGCTGTCTCAGGTGGTGGTGGGCAAGGAGCAACAGGTCAGCCTGGCGGTGGCCTGCCTGCTGGCCCGCGGCCACCTGTTGCTCGAGGATCTGCCCGGGACGGGCAAGACCACCCTGGCCGAGGCGCTGGCCCGCAGCCACGGTCTTGCGTTCCGGCGTCAGTCGTTCACGAGTGACCTCCTGCCCGGGGATCTCATCGGCGTCAATGTGCTCGATCCCCCCTCCGGCAGCTTCCGCTTCCGGCCTGGACCCCTCTTTGCGCAGGTGCTGCTGGCCGATGAGATCAACCGCGCCAGCCCCCGTACCCAGAGCGCCCTCCTTGAGGCAATGGCCTCGGGCGTGGTCAGCGTTGATGGGGTCAGCCATGCCCTGCCCTCACCGTTCTTCGTCATGGCCACCCAGAACGGTCTTGACCAGTCGGGCACAGCACCGTTGCCAGAATCCCAGCTCGACCGCTTCCTGATGCGTCTCAGCCTGGGCTTTCCGCACCGTGAGGCCGAAGCCCGACTGCTGGCCGGCGAGGCCCTGTCCTTGGGGGACCTGTTGCCCCAGCTGAATCCCGCCATGCTGCTGGCCCTGCAGCAACGCAGTGCCGCCCAGCCGGTGAGTCCCGCCTTGATCGGCTATGTGCTCGACCTGCTGGCCTGGACCCGGCGGCCTGACACCCCGGGGGCTCCCCTGTCCCCCCGGGCCGGCCTGGGGTTGCTGGCAGCTTCCCGCGCCTGGTCCCTGCTGCAGGGAGATGAATGGGTCCAGCCGGAGCACGTGCAGGCCGTGCTGCCGGCGGTGGTCGAGCACCGGCTTGATGCCGGCCATGGTGCGGTGGCAGGGCATGGCATCAGCAGACAGCTGCTGGAGGAGGTTGATGCCATCCGCTGAGCGGCGCCGGTTCCCGCCCGTCCGCTGCATGGATGAGCTGCAGTTCACCCTGCGCAATGTCTATGTCTTCCCAAGCCGTTTCGGCTGGTGCTGGTTGCTGGTCTGCCTTCTCCTGCTGGTACTGGCCTTCAACAGCGGAGCCGCGGCCCCGCTGCTGCTGGCGGGCCTTTGCCTGGGGTTGTTTCTGCTGGCTCTGATGCTCACACCGCTGAACCTGCGGGGGCTTCGGTTGCGGGCTGGCGAGCCTGTTCCGGGGTTCGCTGATGCATTGCTGCATTACCCCTTGCACAGTCACACCCAACGGCGCCATGGGGCCGTGAGCCTGCGCCTGCTGCGGGACCCCTGTCCTGTTGAGCCTCCCAGGGTCGACATCCTCCCGGGGGAGGGGCGGCTGAGTCTTGCCTGGCGACCGCAGAGGCGGGGCCTGCAGCATCCGGGGCCGCTCGTGGTCGAGTCGTGGGCTCCACTGGGGTTGTTCCGCTGCTGGGGGGTTTGGC
>CAMASU010000201.1 GCA_945861105.1 Synechococcus sp. UW140 | reverse complement strand
TGCAGTTTCGGCGATCACATCTGTCGCCTCAATCTCAACGCTCCAGTCACGTGCATTGCTGGTGACAAATGAACCGCGATCACTGACTGTCCCTGCTGCGAAGTCCTTGCTGGTGCTTACCTCCCATTGCACATCGATGAGACCCTTGTATTCAGTCGGTGGGATGACCCTGGTTTTCAGGCTTACGGTGTTTTGGTTCGGGAGTTTTGAGACTATGATTTTGCTGAACGACAGCCCAGCTGTTGGCGTCCGTCCAAGGTCAAGATCGAGCAGTAGTGGATCGTGGTCGGATGTCCTGAAGGGATTGGACTCAAAGAAATCACGCACCGCGGCATTTCCATTGCTGTTGGAGTCAAGGTTGTAGTCGCGGAAGGCCCCCTCGGCCGCGTTGATGCTCCAGTCAAGAGCGCTCGTTGCCTGGGTCACCAGCGAGGACGAGATCAGCATGTGATCCAGTGCTCCGCTCATGTCCACCGGGCTAAAGAAGGCATAGCTGGCGGGTGGTTCTGCTGTGAAGGTGGGTAGCACGTTGAGGTATCCTGCTGTCTCCATCACACGGATTGGATCCTCCTCTGCATAGGCATTGAGGTCGCCAAGGATCACCCAGTCGCTGTCGTTGTTGCCGGTGGGGTTTGAAGCGATCCACTCGAGCAGGCGGTTGGCCGCTGCCGTACGGGTCGCATTGAACGCCGCTTGGCCATCGCGTTGATCGAGATCGGCACCAGTGGCATCTGTGGCCCCCTTTGACTTCAGATGGTTCACCACCACATTCACGACCTCACCACTGGCGAGCTCGCGGAAGGCCTGGGCCAGGGCCGGTCGGTTCTTGGGGGTGCCGCTGGTCAGGGGATCGACGAACGCCTGACTACCCAGGATTTGCGCGGCCCCACTCGGTGCCACTGCCCGGTTGTTGTAGATCAGGCCGACTTTGATGGCGTCCGTGCCGATCATGCCGGTGGGCACGAAGCTGTAGGCGCGCCCGGAGCCGCCGACTTGGGCGGCGTTGAGCCGTTGCACGATTGTTGCCAGGGTCGCGTCGTTCGTGTCGTTCTCTACCTCCATGAGGCCGATGACATCAGCATTCAGGCCCACAAGAGCTGTTGTGAGCTTGTTCAGTTGGCGTTCCAGTTCTGAGGCGCTGTTGGCCCCGCGCGGTGCCAGTCCACTGTCGGTGAGGGCGCCACCCGCATTGAGTGTGCTGAAGGTGTTGAGCACATTGAAACTGGCCAGTCTGATCTGGCCGGCAGCGGGGACTGCCGGCGCCACAGGCCGTGGGTTCTCACTGACGAAGCTGACCGGTGCGGTGGGGTGCAGACGATATTTGCTGAAGTCGTAAGCCAGGATTCCTTCAGCGGTTGTGATCGTGTCGCCGCGCCGCAGCAGCTGATCGCGTACTGGCGCTGCAGCCGTAGCGGCCGAGCCTGGCCGGTAGCTGCTGTTGCTACCGTCGTCGAGCACCAGCTCCCGCAAGGCGGTGGCTTGCTCTGCGGCGTAGGCCTCGGGACCTGGCTTCATCACGTTGGTGGGCTGCTGAGGTAGCCCGCCGGTGCTCAGCTCAATTTCCCCGAAGCGAAACTGGCCGAACAGACCATTCACGGACAGGGTTTCAGGGAAGCGCACCCACATGCCCTCATAGGGCTCGAGATCAAGGGCACTGCTGCGTTGCGTCTGCAGGTCTGGGATGTCAATCCGTTGGGTATCGGCGAGCAGGCCCTGTACCTCCACAGCGATTGCTCCCACGCTGGTGATGGCTGTCTGTCCGAACCGCTCACCCACCAGGCCTGTGAGCAGCACCCGCTCTCCAAGCTCCACGTTCAGGTTGTTGCCTGAGAGTGGATAGGCCACATACAGGCCCTCAGAGCTGAGGGCGTTGGTATCCCAGTCGACGGTTTCCTCCTGCAGGTAGAAGCCGCTGAGCTCGCTTCCGAGTTGGAAGTCGCCGACCACCACTGCCCTCAGGGTCACGTTCTGACCCAGCAGGGGGCTGGTGGCGCCTGTGCCCTGCACCGCCGAGATCGGGCTGATGCGGTCGTTGTCGACCAGGGTCAGATCGACGCTGGCGCCAGAGGTTGCCAGTGTTGTGCCTGCTGGAGCCGTGATCTGGATGCGCAGTGTTTCCGTGCCTTCGTCGAGGCTGTCGTCGAGAAGGCTGAGGGCCAGATCAACACTGGCAGCGCCGGCAGGAATGATGATGCTGGAGGGAAATGGCGCAGCCAGGTCAGCGATGGTGGCGAGGTCGGCTCCTGTCAGAAGACTGATCGGAACCACGAGCTCGACCGCTGTGGAACCGGTGCGGCTGATGCGTATCCCGGCACCATCGCCATACTCCGCGGCGACGGCGTCGATGGCCTGGATTGCCACTTCGGATTGAGCCACCGGTGAGGGCAGGCTGATCGTGACATCGTCGATCGCAAGTCCGTGGTCGTTGCCAGTGTCGTTGGTTTCGATCCAGCGGATCCAGAGGGTGGAGCCGGCCGCCCAGGGGGTGGCAGAGAGGTCAAGGTTCCCTCCACGCCCAGTCACACGCCCGGAGCTGTTCCCATCCACCGGCCCGGCTGTGGCCGTGGCCACAGGGGAGGTCCAGTTGAAGTTGCCGCCAGGTGCCATCCAGGTGGCCACCTGATCAAAGTTTGCGCCATAGCCGTATTCCAGGACCATCGCCTGGGTGGTGGCGTTTCCGCCGTTGCGCCATTGCTCGCCGTTGAAGGAGACGTTGAGGCTGCTGATGGCGCTGCCACTGGCATTGCTGAGCGCTAGGGCCAACCAGCCTGCTACTGCGCCAGAAGCCACACTCGGGGCTGGGCTGGGTCCTGAGAAGAAAGCTCCACCAGAGCCCAGGCCGCCAAGAGCCCGATCAGTGTTGCTGCTGGCTCCGTAACTGATGAAAGCACCGCTGTTGCTGGTGCCCGTATCAGCGTTGTAGGTGCTCACAGCAATCGGAGCGCCTGACGGCTGGCGGAACAGGTGCCAGCCCGGCAGTGTTATGTCATTGATCCACGTGTTGGCGGTACCGGACGCCGCTAGGCCGTCAAACGTCTGCTGGTAGGCGTTGAAAAAGCTGGCTGGCATCGGTCCGATTGTGGAGGAAACTCAAGACAACGAGATGTTGTCGCAGAAGGTTGATTACTGAGGATTGCAGAGAAGATGCCATCCACCCTTGGTATGAGGGTGAATGGCATCCAAGAGTCAACTCACATCAGCCCAGCAAAGTTGCTTTGGCTGTTGAGACTGGTGGCACTGACGTTGGTAAAATGACCAACCTCCATGGCTCCCACCTTCAGCAGTGTGTCAGCACCAACCTGGGTGAAGCCCAGGCTTGCGAAGGACACACCTTGGAGGCCAACCTTGTCTTCACCCAGGTTGAAATCCATCACGAACTGCTTACCGGCGGGGAGATCGCCGGGGCCACCGGCAAGCCAGAACTCATCGTTGCCGGCGCCGCCGTTCAGGTAGTTGCTACCTGCAGACTCCAAGATGTAGAACTTGTCATTTCCAGCTCCTCCGAGAGCGCGGTTGCCAGTGCTGCCAATGACAAACGTGTCATCGCCAAGTCCACCACTGATGCGGTTCCCATCACCTGATTCGGCGTAGAACCAGTCGTCATCACTGCCGCCAGTGATCACGTCGCGGGTGCCGGCATAGACAGTGTCTTTCCCAGAGCCACTGAAGATCTTGTTCTCAAAGCCGTCGTTTAAGGCGACGTCCAGCTGGTCATCACCCCCGCCGGTGAAAATCGTATTGCCAACAAATGTGAGTCCTTTGCTGCCATCTCTCTCAGCAAAAAAGTCGACAGTGTCAGTACCAACGACTGGCTTCGGTTCGATGCCGGGCAGATCGAGACTGTACATGAAGATCTGACCGCCGTAATCGGCCTTGGTGGCCTCCACGGCACCACCAGACTCGCCTGCATGCTGAACAACGCCAATGAAGCGGTGTTCGGAGAGGGGGCGGCTCTGCTCGACGGTCTGTGCGCCGTTGCCCTTCAGTTCCTCTTGGGTGTAGAAGGAACCATCTGCTTTCGTGGCGACGAGCGCGGTAACATCCCAGCTACCCGAAA
>CAMASU010000200.1 GCA_945861105.1 Synechococcus sp. UW140 | reverse complement strand
AGGTGTCCGCCAGCGCCAGGCCAGACCTGGCCGAAGTGCTGCAGCGGTGCGGAGCGGGGGCCGACCACCACCCGGGCCTGCAGCTGAGTCGCATCCACCTGGGTGACGCCCGGATGCCACCAGCGGCTGGCGAATCGGCGGAACTGTTCCTGGTGCTGCGCAATGGCGACCAGTTCTGCCTGCGGCGACCGCTGGCGGTGGCACCACTGAAGACTCCACAGCTGAAACAGGTGCTGGATGGTGCCATCAGCGACCGCTGCGAGCTGCAGCTGCCCCTGGTGCTGCAACGGGTGCGGGAAGTGTGGTCCCAGCAGCTATCGCGCCAGCTGGACCAGGCCGCCGAACATCGCCGGCACGGGGAGGGACCCACCCAGCCGCAGCTGAGCGTGGTGGTGCCGCTGTATGGGCGCATCGATTTCATGGAGTTTCAGCTCAACTGGTTCCATGCCTGGCGGCGACGATTGGGGGAGGCGGCCCTGCCGTTGCAGCTGATCTATGTGCTCGACGATCCACGACTCAAGGAGCCGTTTGAGGCCCTCGTGAAGCGCTGCCGCAGTCTTTATGGCATGCCCTTCGAAACGGTGGTGAACCCCGAGAACATGGGCTATGCCGGTGCCAACAACCGTGGTGCTGCGGTCGCGACGGCGCCCTTGCTGTTGCTGCTCAATTCGGATGTGCTGCCGGCCCATGACCACAGCCTGTCCAGCATGGTGCAGGTGCTCGAAAGCCAGGGCGACCGCATCGGCGCCCTGGGGGCACGGCTGCTGTTCGACAACGGGGGACTGCAGCATGGCGGCATGGAATTTGTGCGGGAGCCCGACCTGGACGGCGACCTGGCGAAGGTGTGGCTGAACGAACATCCACTCAAGGGGGTGAACGTGTCGTACACCGCCGAGCAACGGCAGGAACTTCCAGAGGTCGAAGCCGCGACGGCGGCCTGTCTGATGCTGCGACGGGAGCGGTTCGAGGCCCTGGGTGGCTTCACCACCGTGTTCGTGGTCGGTGATTTCGAAGATTCAGACCTGTGCCTGAGGCTGCGACAGCAGGGCCTGGGGATCCATGTGGACCGGGCGGCGGTTTTCTACCACCTGGAGAGGCAGAGCGTGGGCTTCGGCGATGCTGATGACCGGCTCAAGATGAAGGTGGTAGCCGCCAATGCCTTCACCCACCACCAACGGTGGTGCAGCAGCATCGAACTGCTCAAGTTGAGTGGAGTGACAAATCCATGAGGGTGCTGTATCTGGTGCATGCGCACGAGCGCTTCTCCGTAGGGGGCGCCGAGAACGCAGCCTTTTCCCTCTATCGCGAGCTGGCAAGACGGCAGGGGATCGAGACCTGGATCCTCGCCGCCATGCACACCAGCCGCGGCGCCCTCGGCCATGGCGAACTGCGCAGCATGGAGGGCACCGACCGTGAGTACCTGATCGGCAGCGACTGCGACTGGTACCGGTTCAGCAACACCAACATCGCCGCCCTACGTCGGGGCCTGCAGCGGTTGATCGATCATGTGCAACCCGATGTGATCCATCTGCAGCACTACAGCCATTTCGGCATTGACGTCATCCCACTGCTGCAGGCCATCAGCCCCCGCAGTCGTGTTGTGGTGACACTGCATGAATATCTGCCGTTGTGCATGCACAACGGGCAGATGGTAACCCCAGGCCAACTGAAGTTGTGCCACAAGGCAACACCCCTGGCCTGCTCCCTCTGCTTCCCAGAACGTTCCGCCCAGGACATGTTCCTGCGACAGCATTACATCGGAACAATTCTGCAGAGCTGCGATGCCCTGGTCAGCCCCAGCGAGTTCCTGATCCAACGCTACCGCGACAGCGGCATTGACCATCCCAACTTTTTGATGATCGAGAATGGATTACCGCCCCAGTTTGACCCCGAACAACGACCTCGATACTTTGCCACCCAGTCTCGGGAGCTGAATCGCTTTGGCTTCTTTGGGCAGCTCAACATCTACAAGGGACCGCTGGTGCTGTTGCAGGCCGTTGCGCTTCTGCAAGAGCGGGGCATCAACAACTTCAGCGTATCGATCAACGGCGCAAATCTTGAACACCAGCCTCAAGACTTCCAGGATGAATTCAACAAGACCCTTGAGCAGGTTCGCGACAGGGTGTTCATGCGCGGCAGCTACCGACAGCAGGACATGGAGTCGCTGATGCTGGACATCGACTGGATGGTGATTCCCTCGATCTGGTGGGAAAACTCACCCGTGGTGATTCAGGAAGCCTTCTTCCATGGCAGGCCGGTGCTGGGGGGCGACATCGGCGGCATGGCCGAAAAGATTGATGGACGGGGGGGGCTCACGTATGCCGTCCGCAGCGCCTCGGCCCTGGCCTCGCTGATGGAGCGCTGCCTGGGAAACGAGGCCCTGCACCAGGGGTTGCGGGAGTCGATGCAGGCGCCGACCACGGCCACCCTGTGTGCCGACCGCCATCTGGAGCTGTACCAGGGACTGGAGAGTCGCTTAACGTTAAAGTGACGCCATGAAGTCGTTACTCGTCCACATCGGCACCGGCAAGACCGGATCAACGGCGATCCAACACGCCCTCACCACGTCAGGATCAGTCTTGCGTGAGAAGGGTGTGCACTATTGGGGCCTGAATCTTGAGGGCTGCGACGCTGCAGCAAGGCTCCACCCATGGCAAGAGCCATCGGGGACCGGCGCCATTCAGAAGCTGTCTGTGCCAGATGCCATCCAACAGCTGCGGCAGGTTCTTGACAAAGCTTTGACAGCATTACCCGACAGCCAACTGGCCATCTGGAGCAATGAGTCGATCTGCGAACGTCCGGCAGTGTACCTGCCGGTGATCAAGGACGCCAGCGAAGCAGCTGGCGTGAGCTGCACAGTCGTGTGTTACGTACGCAGTCATCGTGCCTTTGTGAACTCTGCCTATAAGCAATGGGGTGTCAAACACAAGACCTATGCAGGTCGGGTGCTGGGCTTTCGAGACTGGATCCGCAGCCGCGGTCAGTTTTTGAGCTACGGACGACAGGTGGCGGCCTGGGATGCAGCCTTTGCCGATCGGCTGCGACTGGTTAACTACGATCAGGTTCCCGATGTGGTGCAGCACTTTGCGGGCTTTCTGCCAGATCCAAGCCTGCTGACAGTGCCCAAGAGACGGATGAATGTGGCTCCTGCCCAGTCACTCCTGGCTCTCTACGCACTGCACAACAATCAGCTTGATGCGGCAGTACCACCTCAGGCCGTTGAAACACTGCTGCAGCGCTATCCCCTGGCGGAGGCAAAACATGAAGTGACAGACCTGGCCGCTTTGTTCCCCGATGGCCAGGCCCTGAGCGAAGCCGAAGAACTGCTCAAGGACGATGCCGATCTGGTCAACGGCCTGCTCAGACGTCACGGTCAGCCCGAACTGTTGAGCGGCAACCAGGGTGACGACGACCCAGCACTCACAACTGATGATGTGCAGTCATCGTTGTTGTCTGTGCTGCTCCAGATGCTGATGCTGCAGGAGAAGCGGATCAGTCAGCTGGAAAAGCAGCTGGCCGGGGGGAACCCGGCATGAGCACGGATCTGGTCCTTGAAGGGCAAGAAGGCTTTCTCTTTCTGAGCGGCGGTCGCCATAGCCCCCTGCGCTTTGCTCAGGCCGGCTCAGCGGTGAAACCCGAATCGTTGTCTCAGTTCTGGGCCAACATCCAGCGTCGTCAGGCGCAGCTGGAGCGGCGAAACATCCGTTTTGCCCACCTCATTGCTCCCGACAAACACTCGGTTTGTCGCGAGGTGTTTCCGGTGGAGGTGACCAACAGTCTGGGCGAACAATACCTGGAAGCGGCACCGAATGATCAGCTGCTTCAGTGGGTGGCCTATCCGCAACAGCGACTGGCTGACGACTTTCGCCGTCACTGCTACCGGGTTGACACCCATTACAGACCCTCAGGCACGCTGCTGATGCTGAGGCAGGTGCTGGCCATCGCCGGTGGTGAAAAGGCGGTGCAACAGTTACCGACCGATGATCAACTCACCTATCGACGCCAGAGCAACTGGACCGGCGACCTTGGCAGCAAGCTGTCCCCCAGCCGCAGTGAAGACTGCGAACGGC
>CAMASU010000199.1 GCA_945861105.1 Synechococcus sp. UW140 | reverse complement strand
AGGACAGTTGCAGCTTCCCCGCGTGCGTCCCCCCCGGCGCTTCAGCATCCGCTTGGGGAGCGCTCAGCGAATTCCCACCCGCCATTGGCGGAATTGTTCCAGGATTCTCGACTGTCGCTACAGCGTCAGTTTCACATTCTCGCAACAATTAAAACGTATTCTCCCGTCCCCGGCTGTCGACCGTCTCCATCGCCACCGACCGGTTGCCCGTCCCTCTGTCGAGGGCGGCTTCAGCATCACGGAAGCCATGGTCTCGTCGGTGCTGCTGATGCTTGTGGTCAGCCAGTCGGCCGGCCTCTTCAGCCAGTCCATCGGTGCCCTCGGCAAGGCCCGCCTCCGCGATGGCGTCAATGCCGCCATCGCCGCCGACCTCGAACAGGTGCGGCATCAGGTGTTCACCTGGTCGGCCGACCCCACCCCCAAGGTCGATGGTCAGCTCAGTTATTCCCCCCTCAAGGCCGCCTGCGACGCCGGCACCCTCGCCACCCAGCTGCTGGCCGACCGTTTCGATAACCTGCCCACCCAGCACAGCTTCACCCCCGGCAGCGCCACCAGTCCCCTTCCCGGGGTGACCATCAGCCGCAACATCAGCGTCGATCCCACCGACACCAACGTGCTGCTGGTGCGCTACACCACCCAGAGCGGCAGCCTCGTGAACGTGCAGCAGACCACCGCCCTCGTGCCCCCCGCCCAGGGCTGGTGCCCATGACCCGCCAGGCGGGCTTCAGCCTGCCCGAACTGCTGGTGGCCATGGCCATCGCCGGCATCCTCAGCGGCATCGGCTTCGCCCTCTTCCAACGCCAATGGCAGGGCGAACGCACCAAGGCCGCCGCCCGCGAGCTCGCCGCCCGCCTCGATGAACTGCGTCGCCGCGCCCAGCAGAAGGCCGGCGCCTGCCACGTCGCCATCGATCCCGCCACCGCCACCATCGCCCCCGCCACCACCAACACCAGCGCCTGTGGTGACTTCGGTGCCCTCAACCTGCGCAGCGCCGTCCAGGCCGGCAGCGACCTGCAGGTCTGCATCCAGGCCCTCGACAACACCGCCGCCTGCAGCACCGCCACCGCCGGCACCACCCTCGTGTTCACCCCCCGCGGCACCGCCACCACCAGCGCCCTGCTGCGCCTCCACCGCCCCGGCGACAGCACCGACCGCTGCATCGCCGTGATCGCCCCCCTCGGTCTCATCCGCAACGGTCGTGCCCCCGCCGCCGGTGGCAGCTGCGACTACAGCTCTGCCTTCTGAACCCACGCCATGGGCTTCACCCTCGTCGAACTGCTCGTCGCCGCCGCCATCGGCATGCTCACTGCCACCGTCGCCGGTGAGACGCTGCTTGGTCATCTGCGCAGCAGCGAACGGGCCGAAGCGCTCGAACGCCAACGCAACGACTGGTCGCGCGCCAGCGGCTTTCTCGAAGCCGAACTGGCCCTCTCCGAACGGGCCATCGGCACCGAAGCCAACATCGGAATCCCCGCCGCCTGCGCCGTCGCCAGCGGTGAATTTCGCCTCGCCCTCGACCTGCGCCGCGACCTGCCGCCCGTCATCTACTTCTTGCGCCCCTCCGATCCCGGCTGGGTCGGCGCCAACACCCTCTGGCGCTGTGGTCCCGCCATCAACGACGACGGCACCTACAACGCCACCCTCGTGCGTTCCCCCCTGCTCGACGGCCTCGATGGCAGTGCCAACGGCGGCGGCTTCGCCGCCACCCCCACAGGTGACGGTGAGATGGTCACGTTTGCCCTCACCCTGCGCGGCCTGGCCAGCCGCAGCTTCAGCCAGCCCGACAGCGGCCACACCCGCATCAGTCCCCTCTACTCACGGCCCAGCGACCTTGAGCTCTGCGGTGCCGCCAACATGGTCAAGCTGGCCGGCACCGCCGGTGCCGACAGCCTCACCATGGCCATCGGTCAGGTGCGCGCCGGCGAAGACGTGCTCATCTGCGGCTTCGGTGGTGGCGACACCATCCGCGGTTCCCAGGCCAACGACATCCTCGAATGCGGCCGCAACGGCACGAACAACACCCTCGCCTGTGTCCTCTTCGGCAAAGGCGGCAACGACGTGCTGCGCGGTGGTGATGGCGCCGACAGGATCGATGGCGATACCCGCGACGCCGGTGATGCCGGCAGCGACGGCAACGACGTGCTGGTGGGTGGCGCCGGCAACGACACCCTCAGCGGCGGTGGCGGCCAGAACAGCTACCTTCCCGGGGCCGGCAATGACCGGGTCGTGGGCGGCAGCGGCCTCGACATCGTCTTTCTCAACGGCAACCGTGCCGCCACCACCATCAGCAGCTGCAGCCGCAGCAGCTGCACCATCAGCAGCGCCAGCGAAGGCACCGACACCCTCAGCGGCCTCGAGATCCTCATCTTCCGCGACGCCCGTTACGACATCCCCGACTGATCACCGAGCTGCACGCTCCGTTCCCCCTGCAACCGCTGCGGACGCTCGCGGGGGCTGCCCAACCGCAGCAGCAGCCGCAGCTCCACCAGGCCGCTGGCGGCTTCGGCGCAGGCCGCCAACGGCAGCCCTGCCGTGCCCAGCAGCAGCTGCCCCGCCGGCAGCGGGCAGATGAACGGCTGCGGTGGCGCCGGATCCAGACCATCGAGCACCACCCGGTTCTGGAACGCCGCCGTCGGGTTGGGCTGGCCATCGCTGCCGAAGGCCCGGCCGCAACGCATCAGCACCCACCCCCGCCAGATCGCATCCGGCGGTGCCCCGACGCTGTAGGTGGTCAGTCGACCATCACTGCCCAGGATCTGCAGCACCGGCCGCCGTCCCGCCAGGCCGCAGGCCGGTGCCAGACCCGCCGCCGTCGGGTCAAGCGCCAGCACCGTGCCCCGTTGCAGATCACCGGCGATCAACGTCAGGCTGCGCTCCAGCCGCTGCCCCTCCCGCAGCTGCCGCCCCAGCCGCCGGCCCAGGTCCCCATCGCCGAACACGGCCGTGAGCGCCGCCATCGTCAGGGTGAGGCCCAGGCCGCAGGCCAGCAGCAGCTCCAGCAACGAGAAGCCATCGCTGCGGCCCCGCCGGTCAGAGCGCCTCATCGGCCTGGCACCCCGACAACTCCTGGCGACCCACACGGGTGATGCCCAGGGGCAGCGACACCACCAGGCAGCGGCGCAGGGAGGTGCCGTCCATCTGCAGCACCACCGTTCCGCCCCCCAGCACCAGGCCATTGGCCGTGAAGATCAGCGCCCCCGGCAGGGTGTGGCTGAGGCTCAGACCGTCACCATCGCTGCCCTCCAGCAGCGGCCCCGCCCCCTCGGGGCAGCCCCCCACCGCGGGCGCCTGCCAGCCCCGCGGCCCCAGCTCCAGCTGGCAGGGCCGCCCCTGCCGTTCGGCCGCCGAACGGGCCCGCTCCAACCCCAGCCCCAGGGCCACCGTCGCGGCCTCCAGGCGCTGGCGGGCCAGGGTCTGGCGGCCATTCCACAACCCTGCGGCCGCCAGCAGGCCCACCAGTGCCACGGCAATCAACTGTTCCGCCAGGGTCATGGCGCCTCTGCCGTCAGGGCACAGGCCCCCAGCCCCTCCAACCGCAGATGCCGCTGGCGCTCAAGGCCCGCCGGTTCCAGCCGCCAGCGCAGCACCAGCTCATCGGCGGCCACCCCCACCCAGCGATCGAGGCGCCAGCCGTCGGCCAGCGCCAGCGGCGCCTGCACCATCACCGCCTCGGCCAGCTGCTGCAACCGCAGCAGCCGTTGCTCCGGCTGGTCACAGGGGATGCCGACGAGCCGTGCGTGGCGCCGCACCACCCCCTCATCCCGCCCCAGCTGCCGTTGCAGCACCAGCGCCCCCCCGCGCACGCTGCGGGCGACGGAGGCCTGGGCCATGGCCCGCTGCCAGCCCTGCAGACCCAGCGACAACCACAGGGCCAGCAGCACCGCCGACACCAGCACCTCCGTCAATCCAAACCCCGCCGCAGCACCCCGTCGCGATCCAGCACAAAGGACCGCTGCCGCAGGGGTTGCCCAGGGGCCGCCAGCCGCTGCAGCTCCAGGGCCTGGCTGCCGTCGGGCTGCCCCTGCCAGGCCTGCAGCGCGAAACGACCGGCCGGATGCCCCCAGCCCCCGGCCGGC
>CAMASU010000198.1 GCA_945861105.1 Synechococcus sp. UW140 | reverse complement strand
GTCTGCCTGGGCAACATCTGCCGCTCCCCCGCCGCCGAAGGGGTGTTTCTACGGCTGATTGAGATGGATGGCCTCTGCGACCAGTTCAGTGTCGACTCGGCCGGCACGGGGGCCTGGCACGCGGGTGAACGGGCTGATCCCCGCATGCGCTCCGCCGCCGCGGCGCGGGGCATCGAGCTGCGCAGCACAGCCAGGCAACTCACGGCAAGGGATCTGGAGTGGTTCGACCTGATCCTGACGATGGATGACGACAACCTCGAACAGACGCGGCGACTGGATCCCACGGGGCGCTTCCATGACCGGATCAAACCCTTGGCCTCGTACTGCCGTCGGCATCGGGTGAGGGAGATTCCGGATCCCTACGAGGGCGGCCGCGACCGTTTCGAACACGTGCTCGACCTGCTCGAGGACGCCTGCCACGAGCTGCTCATCCGGCTGCCGACGGATCCCCGGCGCTGACCATCGCCTCCACGGGGACCCGTTCCCGGAACAGGTCAACGATGCGATCGACCACGGCTTCGATTCCGAGCCCGTCGCTCACCAGCTCAACGGCATCCTCGGCGCGGCAGAGGGGAGCCACGGCCCGGCCGGCATCGCGGGCGTCCCGCTCCTGGATCTCGGCGGCCAGTTGATCGGCTGCCGGCACCGGCAGACCCCGCTGCTGCAGGTCGGCCTGCCGCCGGCGAACCCTCTCCGGCACGCTGGCGGTGAGAAAGACCTTCAGTTCGGCATCGGGGAAGACCGCGGTGCCGATGTCACGCCCCTCGGCCACCACACCCCCGGTCTCGCCGTAGCGCCGCTGCAGGCCTGTGAGGTAACGGCGAACCGCGGGCAAGGCCGCCACCGTCGACACCGCAGCCGTCACTTCAGCGGTGCGGATGGCTTCGGTGACGGTCACGCCACCGATCACCACCTCCTGCTCCCGGTCGCCCCGTGGTTCGAGCCGCAGCCCGCATCCCTCCAGGGCTGCCTCCAGGTCAGGCCCCTCCTGCAGGGGCAGACCATGGCGCTGCAGCCACCAGGTGACGGCCCGGTACATGGCTCCCGTGTCGAGATGGATGAGCCCGAGCTGCCGGGCCACCGCCCGGGTGACGGTGCTCTTGCCGGCACCGGCAGGGCCGTCGATCGCAACGATGGGAGCTCGGGTCATCAGGGGGCGGTGATCAATGAGTCGGGTGGTGCCGCAACGGACGGCTGCCGCCAGCAGAGCCAGGCTCCGCAGCCGGACCAGGGGCTGCAGCTGCAGGGGGTCGACCAGCTGCACATACTCGACCTGCAGACCGGCCTGCTCCAGGTCGAGGCGCACCTGGCGCTCCAGCCCCTGGCCATCCTGCCTCCCCGCCAGCACCGATGCGGCTGCCGCCGCCAGGGCCCGGGGCAGGGCGGCGGCCTGCTGCCTCTCGGCCGCCGACAGATAGGTGTTGCGCGAACTGAAGGGCAACCCATCAGCTTCCCGCCGGGTGGGGCAGGGCAGCAACCGCACCGGCGCCCCCAGGTCCCGCAGCATGGCCCGCACCACCTGCAGCTGCTGCCAGTCCTTTTCCCCCAGCACCAGGGTGGTGGCACCGCTCAGGGCCAGCAGCCGGGACACCACGGTGGCCACACCACGGAAATGACCAGGACGGCCGGGTCCGCAGAGATGACGCACCAGCGGCTCGGGGGGCACCAGCTGCAGATGTCCCGCCGGCCCGAGGGGATAGAGGTCCGCCTCGCTGGGGGCCCACAACGCCGAAGCCCCGGCGGCGGCGGCCAGGGCCTGGTCAGCGTCGAGGCTGCGGGGGTAACGATCGAAATCCTCGCCGGCGCCGAACTGGAGCCGGTTCACGAAGACACTCACCAGGACGGGCCTGCCGGTGGCGGCAGCCGCGGCGATCAGGCTGCCGTGGGCCCCATGCAGGGCGCCCATGGTGGGAACGAGCACAGGAGCTTCCCCGAGGGAACGACACCAGGGCTCGAGCTCCGTCATCCGACGCAGCAGCGGAACCGAAGCAACCATCAGCCAGGGGAGATCAACCGGACGTCTCCCCCAGCATCGGGGATCAGCGCAGCTGCTCGAGACGCACAGGGGCGGTGCCGGAGGCCACCACACCCAGCTCACTGGCAGCCCCATGGGCCAGATCGATCACCCGACCCCCATGGAAGGGGCCCCGGTCATTGATCCGCACCACCGTGGAGCGACCGTTGGCCAGGTTGGTCACCCGCACGCGGGTGCCGAAGGGCAGGGTGCGGTGGGCAGCGGTGAGGGTGCCGGGACGCAGCACCTCACCGTTGGCGGTGCGATTGCCGTAGAGCCCCGGGCCGTACCAGCTGGCCTCACCCTGGCCTAGGGAGGCCAGGCGCAGGAGCGGTCGGACCACGGGCTCGGGGGCCCGGCGCAGGAGCAGGGGGGGCACCTGGGGGTCGGCCGGCTGCAGGGAAGGAGCGACAGCGGCGGGCTCGACGGAGGTGGGCTGCACCATCGCCGTGAGTTCACGGTCAGCGCCGTCGGCCTGGGCGGCGACGCCGCACAAGGGAAGGAGGGCGCCGGCGATGACGACTGCGGAGAGAAGACGGCTGGACATGAGAAGCGGAACCGACGGAACTGATTGGCGAGCCGGTTTTGTCAAGAGCTGCAATCAGGGGCCAGAACATCAGCCAGGGGCTAAATATCGGCGGGATCGATTCCTAACGTCACAAACAACGAGTGAAAACTAGGGCGCTTTTGGCCATGGTTGCCATCAGCAACCCAGCGCAATCGCCCATCAGAAAAAGCAATCAGAGC
Organism: Synechococcus sp. UW140; assembly: GCA_945861105.1. GTDB lineage: Bacteria > Cyanobacteriota > Cyanobacteriia > PCC-6307 > Cyanobiaceae > CAIQIA01. The sequence continues at coordinate 1,339 of CAMASU010000198.1, read as the reverse complement.
CGAAACCCCTTGCCACGCCTGACTCTCGCCCAACGGAGCAGCGCAGGCCGCCATCAGCAGAAACGATCGACTGCATCAGCCCAGCTGATCAAACCAGGGACGATCGGGCCACTGTCCACCTCCGCAGGCGCTGGGCCACCATGAACAGAGCGAGCCCTCGGGAACTCAGCCATGGATTACCGCTCCGCTGGGGTGGATGTCGAAGCCGGTCGGGCCTTCGTCGAGCGGATCCGCCGCAGTGTCGAGGCCACCCATCGCCCGGAGGTGCTCGGGGGGCTGGGGGGCTTCGCCGGCCTCTGCCGTCTGCCCGCCGGGCTGCGGCGCCCCCTGCTGGTGGCGGGCACCGATGGGGTCGGCACCAAGCTTGAGCTCGCCCAGGACCTGGGACGGCATCGGGGCATCGGCATCGATCTGGTGGCGATGTGCGTCAACGACGTCATCACCACCGGCGCAGAGCCGCTGCTGTTCCTCGATTACGTGGCCACCGGTCGGCTCAGCCCCGGTGTGCTGGCGGAGGTGGTCGAGGGCATCGCCGAGGGCTGCACCCTCAGTGGCTGTGCCCTGCTGGGGGGTGAGACAGCCGAAATGCCGGGGTTCTATCCCCAGGGCCGCTACGACCTGGCGGGGTTCTGTCTGGCGGTGGTCGACGAGGACCAGCTGATCGATGGCCGTGCCATCCAGGCGGGCCATGCCCTGGTGGGAGTCGCCAGCAGCGGGGTGCACAGCAACGGCTTCAGCCTGGTCCGCCGCATCCTGGGAGCCCGCGGAATCGAGGCCACAGTCCCCTGCGCAGCCCTCGGCGGCGCCACCCCGGCCGATGCCCTGCTGGAACCCACACACCTTTATGGGGGGCTGGTGCGCACGCTGATCGACGCGGGGCTTGCACCCCTCGGCATGGCGCACATCACCGGCGGGGGACTGCCCGAGAACCTGCCCCGCTGCCTGCCGGCAGGTCTCGCCGCCCGGGTCGATCCCGGCAGCTGGGAGCGACCCGCCCTGTTCCGCTGGCTTCAGGACCAGGGGGACATCCCGGAGGCCGACCTGTGGCACACCTTCAACCTTGGCGTCGGACTGGTGCTGGTGGTGCCTCCGGAGGGCCTCGACCCCACCCTGGCCGCCGTGGACCAGGCAGGGTTCCAGGGTTGGCCCCTCGGGGAGGTGATCGCCGGTCCGCGGGGCGTGATCGGGCTGCCCGATGGTTCCTGACGAGCACTTTGCCGCCGGACTTGGCATGATGAGTGCTCTCATCCTTAACCTCTTCCGCCGCAGTGTCGCTAAGTGAATCGCGCCTGACCCGTCGTCGTACCTCCGCCGGTCCAACGCCACCGAACAGACCTGT
>CAMASU010000197.1 GCA_945861105.1 Synechococcus sp. UW140 | reverse complement strand
CGCTGGCCGGGCACTGGCATCGGATCAGGAGCGGGGACCGTCGGTGGTGGGGACCAGGGCCCGGGCGGCCCCGCGGAAGGCGACCGCGGCGACACTGTCGGGCCGGGCCAGGGTGACGGGCTGACCGGAGTCGCCCCCCTCCTGCACCGGCAGTTCGATCGGAATGCGCGCCAGCAGCGGGACGCCTGCCTCCTCGGCCAGGGTCTGACCGCCGTCGCTGCCGAACAGGGCGTACCGCCGGTCCGGCAGGTCTGGGGGGGAGAACCAGCTCATGTTCTCGACCACACCGAGGATCGGGATGCCCATCTGTCGGAACATGGCCAGGCCGCGGCGGGCGTCCTGGAGGGCCACCTGCTGGGGGGTGGTGACGATGACCACACCGGCCATGGGCACGGCCTGGGCAAGGCTGAGCTGGGCATCGCCGGTGCCGGGGGGCAGGTCGACGATCAGCACGTCCCGGTCACCCCACTCGACCTGATACAGAAACTGGCGGATGATGCCGTTGAGCATCGGCCCCCGCCAGATCACCGGCTGGTCAGGGCCGATGAGCAGACCCATCGAGACCATCACAAGACCGCAGGTGTCGATCGGTTCCAGCCGCTGGCTGTCGCCGCTGCCGCTCACGGCTGGTGTGCGGTCGGCAACCCCGAGCATCAGCGGAGCGTTGGGGCCGTAGATGTCGGCATCGAGCAGACCGACCCGCAGGCCTTCGGCGGCCAGGGCGCAGGCCAGGTTCACCGCGACCGTGCTCTTGCCCACCCCGCCTTTGCCGGAGCTGACGGCAATGACCGAGCGCACCCCAGGGATCGGCTGCAGGTTCGGGCCCGCCGCCGGGCCCGCCGGCGCGTCCCTGAGTTCGAACTGCACCGAGCTGATCCCCTCGAGGCCCTCCAGCCGGTCGCGCACCCCGGCGACGATGGTGTCCCTCTGGGAGGCGGCGAAACCAGGCAGGGCCAGATCGATCAGGGCCCTGTCCCCCTGCAGGCGCAGATTCGCGAGCCAGCCAAGCTCCAGCAGGCTGCGGCCGCTGCCGGCGTCCCTCAGATCCGCGAGGGCCTGCCGGGCCGCTTCCGCCGTGACCATGCCCTCTCATCCCGCCGCTGTTCCTCTGATCCTAGGCAGGGAAGCCATGACAGCCGCTTACAGGCCCTTGTCCCGGGTCGGGTGGGCCTGAAAGGGTGTGGGCATCGCCCCATGAATCCGTGACCCTCACCCCACCGCCGGCCGATTCCCGCCAACGCATGAAGGCCCTGCTGATGGGGCTGCAGGACAGCATCTGTGCCGGCCTGGAGAACCTCGACGGCGAAGGGCGCTTCCGCGAGGACAGCTGGGAACGGCCGGAGGGCGGGGGCGGTCGCTCACGGGTGCTGCGGGAGGGCCGGATCTTTGAACAGGGAGGGGTGAACTTTTCCGAGGTGGAGGGGGAAAGCCTGCCCCCGTCGATCCTGGGGCAGCGACCCGAGGCAGCGGGCCACCGCTGGTTCGCCACCGGCACGTCGATGGTTCTGCACCCCCGCAGTCCCTGGTTGCCCACGGTGCACCTCAATTACCGCTATTTCGAGGCGGGGCCGGTGTGGTGGTTCGGCGGCGGCGCCGACCTGACGCCTTTTTATCCCTTCCTGGAGGACGCCAGGCACTTTCACGCCACCCTCAAGCAGGCCTGTGACAGCGTCGATCCCGCCTGCTACCCGGTGTTCAAACCCTGGTGTGATGAGTACTTCTATCTGAAGCACCGCGGTGAGACCCGCGGAGTCGGCGGCATCTTCTACGACTATCAGGAGCCCGGCGGCGCCCTGTATCGCGGCCAGGATCCCCAGGGGCCGGCCGCCCGCCTCGGGGCGGACCTGACCCCGGCCCGCGACTGGGAGTCGCTGCACGCCCTGGCCGCCGCCTGCGGCCAGGCCTTTCTGCCCAGTTACGTGCCCATCGTCGAACGCCGCCAGGCCGTGGCCTGGGGGGAGCGGGAGCGGCAGTTCCAGCTCTACCGGCGGGGCCGCTATGTGGAGTTCAACCTCGTCTTCGACCGCGGCACGATCTTCGGTCTGCAGACCAATGGCCGCACCGAATCGATCCTGATGTCGCTGCCGCCTCTGGTGCGCTGGGAGTACGCCTACACACCGGCCGCCGGCAGCCGCGAAGCGTTGCTGACGGATCTGTTCACCCGGCCCCAGGACTGGCTCGGGGATGCCTCACTGCTGGAACGCTGTGCCCCCCACGGCGCCATCGGCTGACCCCCGCCGCAGGGCCTGCACCACCCGGCGGGCAATTGCATCGAGGGTGGCCTCGCGCCTCAGGGGATCCCGCAGGGCGTTCTCAAGGGAGCCTTCCAGTTTGCCGATCTCGAGCAGGGAGATGCCCAGGCGGGGGCCACCGAGGATGTCGCGGTGATCCCATGGAAAGGCCCCGAATTCGGCGGCCAGGGCTTCATCGAAGCGCGAGAAGCCATAGAGCACCCCGGGAATCACCCCAGGACCGATGCCATCGGGGCCATAGGCGTCGTAGTGGATCTCGAGGGCGTATCCCCCGGCTTCGGCATGGCGGGCGCCGACGCTCCAGTTGGTGCGTGGGTCGGTGGCATCGACGATCGTGCGCATGCCGGGGTCGTAGAAGCGGATGTTGAGCCCTTCCCGCTGACCCACCTCCACCACCCGGCGGGCCGTGAGCAGGTTCCAGTGCAGTTCGTCGGTGATGCCGGGCTGCATCGGCGCGGCTCCCCCGAGGCCGACGGCGGCCCCCGGGGTGCCTGAGCCTTCGATGCGCTGGGAGTCGGCGTGACCGGCCATCACCAGAATCGGCAGGGCGCCGTCGTGGCTGCGGCTGCCGACCCAGTTCTTGCCTCGTCCCCGCTGGGCCGGCAGGGGCGGCAGCGAGGGGCGCCGGCTGGGGGCCCCGATGCTGTTGAGCACATCCAGCAGGCCCTGGGCCCGCCCTGGAACGGCCGTGAACAGCAGCAGGATCAGCAGCGGGGCGAATCGTCCCACGGACCGGGTTCGAAGGCGCCCCAGTGTCGCTCAGATGGGGGAGTGCAGCAGTCGTCCATCCGACCGCAGGTTCAGGGTGCGGCCCAGTTCCTGCTCCAGGGCGATGAGCTCATCCCGATGGGCCCGCAGCCGCAGGGTCGTGGGCACCGGTCCATCGGGGTCCAGCAGCCGCAGCTCGAGACTTTCGCGGCGCCGGGCCCGCCGGCGATACACCACGGAGGCCAGGGGGCCCAGCAGGATCAGCAGCAGGGGCCAGGGCGCGGTGTCGGGCAGCAGCTGGCAGACCACGAGGGCAAGGGCCGCCGCCCCGAGGGTGGCCAGGCCCCCCAGGAGCAGGGCCAGGGCCGGGCTGGCCTCCACCTCGCCTTCAAATCGCAGCCGCTGGCTGGTGGGGTCCCCCCCGACGGCGGACCAGCCCCGCCGTTGCAGCCAGCCAGCCAGCCCGTCGAGCACCTCCAGGGGAGGCCGCGAGCTGCGCAGCTCCACAACGGTGGTGCGGTCCTTGCTGGCGGCCCGCAGAAAGAAGATCAGCCCGATCCCCAGCAGCAGGGTGAGCAGCAGCGTCGAGGTGGTGATCGAGGGCATGGGGCCTTGTCGGCCGCGCCATCATGGCGTCGCCGGGGTGCCGACCGCAGCGTCGACCTCTTCGAGCCAGCGGTGCCACGACGGCATCAGCTCGAGGGCTTCAGGGCGGTAGCCATCTTCCAGGTGCAGCATGCGGCGGGGGCGGCCCCGGCTTGGACAGCGCTGGGAGTAGCTGACGATCGCCCCCTGCTGGTCAAGGAAGGCGATGGCCTGCTGCAGCACCGTTTCCGAGAGGCGCAGGCGGGGATGGTGTTCGGCCAGCAGGTTCATCAGGGCCGTGGGGTACGAATCGGCCCGCAGCAGGCAGTCGAGGATCCAGCAGACGGCCAGCTCCAGGCCCAGGTACTGGAGCGGGGGCTGGTCGAAGAAGCGCCGGATGTCATGGAGACCATGGCTGGCCAGGGCGCGGGGGTGAGGCATGGGAGGCGCGGCGGATTCGCTCTGAACAAGCACTAACCCAGTCTCGTTTTGATTTTCAAGTGAGAAACCTGGTCAATCCGGCAGATTGTCAGGAGATCGTCCGCGTCCGCTCACCATGGCTGCCGAGAACCCTTCCGCCACAAGCGGC
>CAMASU010000196.1 GCA_945861105.1 Synechococcus sp. UW140 | reverse complement strand
GTCAGCGTCACCCCCACCACCGCCCGGGTGGCCCTGCTCACCGACCCCGCCAGCCGCGTCGGGGTCGAACTGCGCGGCAACGGCAGCCAAGGTCTGCTGCGGGGCATGGGCACCAGCCGACCCCAGCTGCAGTTCCTCGACAAGGACGTGGAGGTGCAGCCCGGAGATGTGGTGGTGACCTCCAGTGCCAGCTCCCTCTTTCCGCCGGGACTGATCGTGGGGGTGGTCCAGAGCGTCGATCTGCAGGCTGTACCGGCGCCCCAGGCCCTTGTGCAGCTGGTGGCGCCGGTTCAGGCCCTCGACTGGGTGCAGGTGCGCTGATGGTCGATCTGCCCCTAGGCCGGCCGGCCATGGCCCTGGTCAGCGGCAGCCTGGCCCTGCTGCTCAGCCTCGCCTGCCCCTGGTGGTTGCAGCTCGATGGGCTGCCCCCAAACTGGCTGGTGCTGTGGCTGCTGCCCTGGGCAGCGGTGGAGGGTCCCCTGGCCGGCGCCCTGGCCGGCCTCGTCCTCGGCACCCTGCACGACAGCCTGCAGCACTCAGGGCTGACCGCTGTGCCGGCCCTGGTGCTCCTGGGCCTGTGGTGGGGTCGCTTCGACACGGCCCGCCGCCCCCTCGAACGCAGCACGACCCTGGGACTGCTGGCACTTCTGGGCAGCCTGGGCCTCAATCTCAGCTACGCCCTGCAGCTGCAGCTGCGGGGCGGCGGACCGCTGCCAGTGCTGCACATCACCCTGGCCCAGTCGCTGCTCACCGGTCTGCTGGCACCACCGGTCTGCTCCCTGCTCGTTCTGATCTGGCGCCGCCGCAGCACCCGCCATGCCCGCTGAACGCCGCCACCACCGGGCTCTGGGCACCCTGCTGGGCCTGCTGTTGCTGCCCCTGGGATTGCTCTCGGGCTGCGGCCGGGGTCCGCAGCCGGGCGAGGTGAACCTCTGGACGATCCAGCTGTCGCCGAAGTTTGACCCCGTGATCCGGCCGATGCTGGCCGACTGGGAGCGCCGCCATCCCGGCCGGCGGGTGGTGTGGACGGACCTGCCGTTCGGATCGGTGGAACGGAAGCTGCTGGCGGCCGTGTACGCCGGTCGCAGTCCGGATGTGGTGAATCTGAATCCCATCTTTGCGGCGAATCTGGCCAGCAAGGGTGGCTTGCTGCCCCTGGAGGACCGGCTGGGGCGGGCCGGCGAAGACTACCTGCCCCAGGTGCTGGAAGCCGGTCGCCAGGACGGTCGCCTCTATGCGGTGCCCTGGTATCTGACGAGCCGCATCACCCTCGCCAACCGCCAGCTGCTGAAGCAGGCGGGCCTCGAACGGCCGCCGCTGCACTGGCAGGAGGTGCCCGGCTATGCCGAGACCGTGCACCGCCGCACGGGCCGCTATGCCCTCTTCGTGACCGCAGCGCCGGACGGATCGGCCGAACTGCTCGAGTCGATGGTGCAGATGGGCGTGACCCTCACGGATGGTCGCCATCGGGCCCGCTTCCGCTCCCCCGCCGGCGAACGGGCCTTTGCCTTCTGGACTGACCTGTACCGCCGGGGACTGCTGCCGAGGGAGGTGGTGAGCCAGGGATTCCAGCGGGCGATCGAGCTGTACCAGAGCGGTGAGCTGGCCCAGGTGGCCAGCGGGGCCGAGTTCCTCGGCACCATCGCCACCAACGCCCCCCAGGTGGCCGCCGCCACCGCCCCCTACCCACCGCTGACGGGCAGTGACGGGGTCGCCAACGTCGCGACGATGAACCTGGCCGTGACCCGCCAGAGCCGCCATGCCGCCGAGGCCGTTGACCTGGCCCTCTTTCTGACGAACGCCGAGAACCAGCTGCGCTTTGCCCGGGCTGCCCGGGTGCTGCCCTCGTCCAGAACCGCCCTGGCGGCGCTGGAACAGGAACTGGGGGATCAGGCCGCCGGCGACCTGGTGCAGCGGGCTCGCTGGTTGAGTGCCCGCACCCTCCGGCGGGCCAAGGTTCTGGTGCCGGCCGATCCCGGCATCAAGCGGCTGCAGTCGATCCTTTACGGCCGCCTGCAGCAGGCGATGCTCGGCGAGATGAGCAGCAGCGACGCCCTCAGGGCTGCCGAACGCGACTGGAACGCCTACGCCGCGGCCCGCTGGCCCTGACGAATGAAGAGAACCTGAAGTCTCCTTTTAGCCGTGGACCGCACCCACTGTCCCCGGGGGCCCCAGGGTAGGGTTGCACTTCGTCACGAAGAGAGCCCATGCCTTCGGCGGACGTGCCTCCGGCGCCGCAACCCACGATCCTGGTGGTCGACGACGAGCCGGCGGTGCGGCGGGTGCTGTCCATGCGGCTCCAGCTCGGCGGATTCCGTGTGATCTGCGCCGAGGACGGCGAGGAAGCGCTGACCGTCTTCCACCGCGACCAGCCCGACCTGGTGGTGCTGGACGTGATGCTGCCCAAGCTCGATGGCTTCGCGGTCTGCCGGCGCCTGCGGGCCGAATCTGCGGTGCCGATCGTCTTCCTCTCCGCCCTCGATGCCATTGCCGAGAAGGTGGCGGGCCTCGACCTGGGGGCCGATGACTACCTCTCCAAACCCTTCAGCCCCAAGGAGCTGGAGGCCCGCATCCAGCGCATCCTGCGCCGTGTGGGCCGTAGCGGCGGCACCCTCCCCGACGTGCGGGACACCGCTTCGGGCCTGGGGGTGCTGCGCATCGGTGATCTGGTGGTCGACACCAACCGGCGCCAGGTGAGCCGGGGCGGCGAACGCATCGCCCTCACCTACACCGAATTCAGTCTTCTCGAACTGCTGTTCCGGGAACCGGGCCGCGTCGTTCCCAGGGCCGAGATTCTGGAACAGCTCTGGGGCTACCCGCCGCGCCGGGCCGCTGACCTGCGGGTTGTCGACGTTTATGTGGCTCGCCTGCGGGGCAAACTTGAGCCCGATCCACGCAACCCTGAGCTGATCCTGACCGTTCGCGGCACCGGCTACGCCTCCCAGCGGGTCGGCGACCTCAGCCTCGTCGCCGGCGCCTGACGTGTCTGATCTGCGCGAGACCCGCCTCTCCAAGGCCGGCACCCTGGCAAGCCTTGGCCAGGGACCTTACGCCCTGCGATTCGATCCCTCCCACAGCACCGCGCAACTGCAGGCCGACCACGGTGACCTGGCCAACGGTGCCGAGCGCGACCTCGCGGTCCGTGTCGCCGGCCGGGTGATGACCCGACGGGTGATGGGCAAGCTGGCCTTCTTCACCCTCGCCGACGAGTCGGGAACCATTCAGCTCTATCTGGAACGGGCCAGCCTCGGCGACCGTTTCGGGCAACTCACCGATCTGGTCGATGCCGGTGATCTGATCGGCGTGGCCGGCAGCCTGCGGCGCACCGACCGGGGGGAGCTGTCGGTGAAGGTGGCCGACTGGTGGATGCTCAGCAAGGCCCTGCGGCCCCTGCCGGACAAATGGCATGGCCTCAGCGATGTCGAGACCCGCTACCGGCAGCGTTACCTTGACATGATCGTCACCCCCCGCAGCCGCGACACCTTCCGCCGCCGCGCCCTGACGGTGCGGGCCATGCGTCGCTGGCTCGAGGACAGGGGATTCCTGGAGATCGAGACCCCGGTGCTGCAGGCCGAAGCCGGCGGCGCCGATGCCCGTCCGTTCATCACCCACCACAACACCCTGGACCTGCCCCTTTACCTGCGGATCGCCACCGAACTGCACCTCAAGCGGCTGGTGGTCGGGGGGTTCGAACGGGTCTTCGAACTGGGACGCATCTTTCGCAACGAGGGCATCAGCACCCGCCACAACCCCGAATTCACCTCGGTGGAGGTGTACCAGGCCTACGCCGATTACCACGACATGCTGGCCCTCACCGAGCAGCTGATCGCCGCCGTGACCGCCGAGGTCTGCGGCGACACGCAGCTCAGCTACCAGGGTGTGGCCATCGACCTGACCCCTCCCTGGCGTCGGGCCACCATGCATGAGCTGGTGCTGGAAGCCACCGGTCTTGACTTTGAGGGCTTCAGCGACCGAGCGGCAGCGGCGGCGGCCATGGCCCAGGCCGGCCTGGAGGTGCCGGCGGCGGCCGACTCGGTGGGACGGTTGCTCAACGAAGCCTTCGAACAGCGGGTGGAAGCGGGGCTGATCCAACCCACCTTCGTGCTCGACTACCCCATCGAGATCTCCCCCCTGGCCCGCCCGCACCGCAGCCGGCCCGGCCTGGTGGAACGGTTCGAACTGTTC
>CAMASU010000195.1 GCA_945861105.1 Synechococcus sp. UW140 | reverse complement strand
CCAGCCAGTCGAGGGATGTGAGCACGGCTTATTGCACCGGCGGCGGATCGGCCACCGGGGCCGGTGGGGGCGGCGCCACGGGTTCTGGTGCCGGTGCCACCGGTGCTGGTGCCGCGGGGGCAGGGGCGGGCGCCGGCGCAGCACCACCGCCGCCGTAGCCACCGCCGCTGTACCCACCTCCACCGCCGCCGCCACCGCCATCGGTCGGGCCCGGCACCGGGGCACCCCAGTTGCGGGGTTCTTCGGGGCGCCAGGGTTTGGTGGGGGCTGCCGGACTCCAGTTGTTGGGATTGCTGGCGCCGCCGCCGCCCGTCGGGGCCGGGCCCGGTCCCCCGCCACCACCGCGCAGCTGCACCTTGGGCGCCTTGAACGTGCGCTTGAGCTCCGGTTTGGGCGGAAACTCCTTGACCGGCATGTCCTTGACCACGGGGGTCATGAACTGGTTCCAGATCCAGGCCGATGTACTCGAGGCGCCACCGGTCTGACGGTTGTTGTCGTACCCAAGCCAGACGCCGGTGGTGAGCTGGGGGATGGTGCCGATGAACCAGAGGTCCCGGGCGCCTTCGGAGGTGCCGGTCTTGCCGGCCACCGGCCGGTCGGCCAGGGCGGCGGCGCCGCCGGTGCCACCGCTCACCACCCGTTGCAACATCCAGATCATCGCGTCGGCCGTGTCGCTGTCGACGGCCCGCCGACCCCGGTTGCCGGCCGCCGCCCGGCTGTAGAGCAGCTGGCCTTCGGGGCCGGTGATGGTCTCGAACGGGGTGGGCGGCACGTAGACGCCCCGGTTGGCCATGGCGGCATAGGCGGCGGTCATGTCGAGCACGGTCTGCTCGTTCGAGCCGATCGCCATCGAATAGAAGCGGCCCAGGGGGCGGGTGATGCCGAGGGCCCGGGCGGTGTTGATCACCGGGTCGAAGCCCACCTTTGCGATCAGCTGAATGGCCACCGTGTTGAGCGAGTTCTGCAGTGCATTGGCCACTGACACCGGACCCACGTACTTGTCGCCGAAGTTCTTGGGGCAGTAGCCCGACCAGCAGCGGGGGGCATCGACGAAGGTGTCTTCGGGCTTGATGCCAGCGGCGATGGCGGCCGTGTAGGTGAACAGCTTGAAGGTCGAGCCCGGAGAGCGCAGGGCCTGGGTGGCCCGGTTGAACTGGCTGCGGTTGTAGTCGCGGCCGCCCACCATGGCCCGCACCAGGCCGGTGCCGGGTTCCATCGACACCAGTGCTCCCTCGAGGTCGCCGTAGGTGTTCTGGTCGATCACCTTCTGGGCTTGCTGCTGCCAGGCCAGGTTGAGGCTGCTGCGGATCGTGAGGCCACCCACCTCCAGCTGTTCAGGGGTGAGCACCCGTGGCAGGTCCTGGGCCACGAAGCTGGTGAAGTAGGGCGCTGCGCTGTTCCAGTGCTTGGGCAGGGCCGGCCGTACCTTCAGCGGTTCGGCCTGGGCCGCGGCCTGCTGCTCGGGGGTGATGAAGCCCGCCTCGACCATGCGGCGCAGCACGATCGCCCGCCGCTCCAGGGCCAGGTCGGGGTTCACCAGCGGCGAGTACACCGACGGTGCCGGGGGCAGGCCGGCGATCAGGGCCGCCTCGGCCAGGGTCAGCTGGGCCGGGGTCTTGGAGAAGTACACCCACGAGGCATCGGCGACGCCGTAGGCGCTCGAGCCCAGGTACACGTAATTGAGGTACTGCTCGAGGATCTGCTTCTTGCTCAGCTGGCGTTCGAGCTTGAAGGCCAGGGCCGCCTCTTTGAGCTTGCGCAGCAGCGTGCGGTCCTGGTTGAGAAACACCACCCGCGCCAGCTGCTGGGTGATGGTGCTGGCCCCCTGCTCCACCGAGCCGCTGGTGATGTTGGTGACCACGGCCCGGGCGATGCCGACGGCGTCGACACCACCGTGCTGGTAGAAGCGGCGGTCTTCGGCGGCGATGAAGGCCTGCTGCACCAGGGGCGGCATCTGGCCGTTGGGCACCTTCTCGCGGGTGGCCGGGCCCAGCTTCTGCAGCACCTGGCCGTCGGCCGACAGCACCGTGATCGTGCCGGGGCGGCTGAAGCTGTCGATGCGGCGGGCATCGGGCAGGGTCGAATCAATGCCCTGCACCACGATCGCCGTGCCGGTGGCCGCCACCACGCCGGCGCCGGCGGCCACCCCGGCGGCGATGAGCAGCCGCCGACGCCGGCCCTGCCGTCGGGGGCGCCGCCCGTCACCCGGGGTCGGCTCGCCCTTGAGGCGATCGAGAAGCTTTGACGGCAGCGGCAATGGGTTCCCCCTTGGACGATCGAGTCCCGGTGAAACTTAGCCCGTGACCCCGAAGCCGCTGTGGCCGAGGGCCAGTGCCGTGACCAGCATGCCGATCACCAGAAATGGCTGGGCGCTGGCCTGGTATTTCACATCGAAGGCCACCGGATCCCGCAGCAGCCACATGTCCTGGAAGGTGATCTGGGGAATGATCAGCAGCACCAGCAGCACGGCCGCCCGGTGCTGGCCCAGCACCACCAGGGCCCCCACCATCAGCAGCTGGAAGACGTCGATCATGGCGGCGCTGATCCAGCTGGCCCGTTCGATGCCGAAGACCACCGGCAGCGACTGCAGGCCCAGGGCCCTGTCGCCTTCGACGCTCTTGAAGTCGTTCACCACCGCGATGCCGAGGCCCGCCAGGCTGTAGGCCAGGGTCAGCAGCACCACCCCCCAGCTCAGCTGGCCGAACAGGGCCTGGCCCGCCCACCAGGGCAGGGCGATGTAGCTGGCCCCCAGGGCGTAGTTGCCCAGCCAGCCGTTGCGCTTGAGCTTGAGCGGCGGCGCCGAATAGATGTAACTGACAAACGAACCGCCCAGGGCCAGCAGCAGCAGCACCGGCCGCCCGTGGCCGGCCCAGCGGTCGAGGCCCCAGGCGACGGCAAGACCCGCCAGCAGCAGCACCCAGATCTGCACCTTCACCTGCCAGTGGGGAATGGCGCCCGACGGAATCGGCCGGTAGGGCTCGTTGATGGCGTCGATGTCGCGGTCGTACCAGTCGTTGATCGTCTGGGTGAAGCCGGCCAGCAGCGGGCCGCTCATCACCATGCAGGCCAGGGAGGCGAGCACGTCGGCGACGGTCCAGCGGAAACCGCCGCTGGCGGCGGCGCCGCAGAGCACCCCCCAGATCAGGGGAATCCAGGTCACCGGCTTCATCAGCTGCAGCCGCAGCTTCCAGCGGTCGCTGGTGCCGCTGGCGCCCTTCATGCCGAGGAGCTGGCGGGCGGCGCTGGAATCAGACACGGTGACGGAGGCGGGGGGATTCAGGCGGCGGCGATCTCGTCGGGGAAGAACCAGCCGCTGCTGCCGTCGCTGAGTTCCACCACCACACCGACGCCGCTGCCATCGGTCATCTTGAAGCCCTTGACGGTGCCGCTGGCGTCGCGCAGCAGCAGCTGCACCATGGCCGCCGGGATGCGGTCGCGCACCCGGGTGATCTTCACCTTGCTACCTACGGTGACGGAGGAGGTGGCAGCCTGGGACATCGGCGACGTGGACTGGTTTCCGGCGCAACCCTACCAGCCACGTCCCGGTTCCTTCGCTCCCCTGCCGTGGTTGCCCGTCGGATCATCCCCTGCCTCGACATGGCCCAGGGCCGGGTGGTGAAGGGCGTCAACTTCGTCGGCCTGCGGGATGCGGGGGATCCGGTGGAGCTGGCCTGCCGCTACGACGCCGACGGGGCCGACGAGGTGGTGTTCCTCGACATCGCCGCCAGCCACCAGGGGCGAGGCACCCTCGTGGAGCTGGTGCGCCGCACCGCCGAGGTGCTGTTCATTCCCTTCACCGTCGGCGGTGGCATCGCCAGCGTCGAGGCGATCACCGAACTGTTGCGGGCCGGTGCCGACAAGGTGAGCCTCAATTCATCGGCCGTGCGTGATCCCGAGCTGATCAGCGCCGGGGCGAGGCGGTTCGGTGCCCAGTGCATCGTGGTGGCCATCGACGCCCGCCGGCGGCCCGGAGGCGGCTGGGATGTGTTCGTCAAGGGGGGCCGCGAGAACACCGGCCGTGATGCCCTGGCCTGGGCCCGCGAAGCGGTGCAGCGGGGGGCCGGCGAACTGCTGCTCACCTCCATGGATGGGGATGGCACCCAGCAGGGTTATGACCTGGAGCTCACGGCGGCCGTGGCCGAGGCGGTGCCGGTGCCGGTGATCGCCTCGGGCGGTGCCGGTTGCCTCGACCACATCGCCGACGTGGTGGAGCGCACCGGC
>CAMASU010000194.1 GCA_945861105.1 Synechococcus sp. UW140 | reverse complement strand
AAACGGAGAGGGTGGGATTCGAACCCACGGAAGGTTGCCCTTCAAACGATTTCGAGTCGTTCGCTTTCGACCACTCAGCCACCTCTCCAGCGTCTGACCCTCAGGCCAGACCCGACCACCCTACCCGGCACCACTGCGGCGGTCGGTCTCAATCGACCGTCTGGGCCCCCGGCCCCGGACCACTCACCAGCAGCGGCCGCCCCGCCGCCAGGGCCTGCACCGCCCCCTGCTCGTGCCGGCCAGCCGGCCGCCCCAACCACAGCCCCCGCCAGGCCCCCGACGGCAGGGCCGGCAGCAGGGCGGCATCCACCGGATCGGGCAGCAGCAGCCACCGCTGGGACCCCAGCTGCAGCCAGGCGCTGCGGCCGGTGTCATCGAGGGTGCTGTAGCTGAGACCAGGGCTGCTGATGCGCCCCACCGGCAGGCGTTGCACCAGCGGGGCCAGGGCCTGCCAACAGCCGGCGCCAGCACCGTCGGTGTCGGCCGCGAGCAGCACCACCCAGTCGAACCGCACGATCCCCAGCCCCTCCCGCAGGCGCGCAGCCCGACGGCAGCTGAAGCCATCGTCGCCGCTGCTCACCAAGGCCCCCCGGCCGCGGTGGCGGGCAATCAAGAGACTGCTGCCGGCCTGATGCACCAGCAGCAGCTGGTCGCGACCCTGCTGCAACCCCTGGCCCAGGCCAGCGAGCAGCAGCAGCGGCAGCCCCCGCCGGCGCCAGCGCCGCGCCTGCGGCACCGCCACCAGCCAGGGCAGCAGGCCGGCGGTGAGCAGCAACGTCAGCGGCACCGCCAGGCGACCGGTGGGCAGCAGGGCCCCGGGCACCGCCGCCACCACGGTCACGAGCGCCAGCAGCAGCTGCACCGGCCACTGCAGCAGGGCCAGCCAGAGTGTGAGCAACGGCCCCGGCAGCAGGGCCAGCACCGCCGCCGCCAGGGCCCCGAGAGTGAGCACCGACAGCAGCGGCGCCGCCAGCAGGTTCGCCGGCACCGCCAGCAGCGGCACAGCACCGAACGCCTGCAACTGCAGCGGCAGGGTCCAGAGACTGGCGGCCAGCGGCACCGCCACGGCCGCCGCCAGCCAGCCCGGCAGACGCCGCTGCAGACCCCGCTGCAGACCCGGCGCCGTCAACAGCAGCCCGGCGGTGGCGGCAGCACTGAGCTGAAACCCCAGGTCCAGAAGCCACTGCGGCATCCATAACAGCAGCAGCCCCAGGCACAGCAGCAACACCCCCAGGGGCCGCGACCGTTCACCGCAGGCTTCGATCACCAGGGTGAGGCTGCCCATCAATGCCGCCCGCAGCACCGCCGGCTGGGGCCCGGCCAGCCCGACGAACAGCAGCACCGCCAGCCCGGCCCCCGGCAGTTGCAGGGCCGACGGCCACCGCCGCAGGGCGGCCGTGACCAGCCCGAGCAGCACCGTGAGCTGAAATCCAGACGCCGCCAGGGCATGGGACAGTCCGGCCACCCGGAACGGCTGGCTCAGGCCTTCGGGCAGGGTCACCACCCCATTGCCCAGCACCAGGGCCGCCAAAAAGGGACCCCGCTGCGGACCGGCGACCGCCACGAAGCGCTGGACGATGTGCTGCCGTACGGCCGCCAGAGGGCCCTGGCGCCGCTGCAGCACCTGCAGTCGCTGCACCCGCAGCTGGCTGAACACCCCCTCCCGGGCCAGCCGGGCGCCCCCATCCCCCAGCAGCGGATGCACCTGCCGGGGGGGGCGCCGCAGCCGGCCTTCGACCATCAGCCGCCAGCCGGCGGCGAGGCCCTCACAACGATCCAGCAGCAGCTGGGTGCGGCCGGCCCGTGGCGGGTCGAGCTGCAGCAGGGCCAGGCAGCCGCCACTGGCCAGCGGCCGGGGGGCCTGGGCCAGCTGGCCCCGCAGCACCACCCAACGGCCGATCGCATCCCGCGAGGGATCACCGGCCGGAGGCCGGGGCCAGCGCAGCACCACCATGGTCGGCACCACCACGGCCACCACCAGCCCCATCCAGCACCGCCAGGGCCGCCGCCATGCCATGGGCTTGCCTGCAAAGCGTCAGGGTTCCCCCCCACCGCCGCAGCAGACGGCATACCTTGCCCTGCAGCTGACTCCCCTGGCCCGATGGCCTCCGCCTGTCCGTTCCTCCGACCGCTGCTGCAGACCCTGCTCAGTCCCCTGGCCATCGCCTGGGTGCTGGCCGCACCGGTGATCGCGGCGACGGTGACCGTCCAGGCCGGCGACACCCTCGAGATCATCGCCCGGCGGGAAGGGGTCGACCTGGCCAGCCTGCAGCGACTCAACCCTGGGGTGGTGCCGGAACGGCTGGCGGTGGGCACGGTGCTGCAGCTGCCGCCCCGGGGGCCCAGCGTGGTGGTGCAGGCGGGCGACACCCTCGAGCAGATCGCCCGGGCCCGTGGGGTGTCGGTCGCGGCGCTGCTGCAGCGCAACCCGGGCCTGCAAGCCGATCGGCTGGCGGTGGGTGCGGTGCTGCGCCTGCCTGGCGATGCCGCCACGGCAGCGGCACCAAGCCCCAATGGCAGCAACCAGGCGGCCAGTGCGGCCCTGCTGCTCAGTGCGGCCGAACGCCGCGATCGGGCCCAGCAGCAGCTGGTCGATCCCGCCGGCTGGCGCTGGTATGGCGTCACGGCGGTGAACTGGAACGGCTGGAAGCTGCACCCCGGTGGGGTGCGGGTGACGGTGATCAAACCCAATGCCGCCGAACTGGGCCGCGAACGCTCCCTGGCGACGGCCGTGGCGGTGCAGTGCGAAACCCTGCGTCAGACGTGGCGCATCGATGGCGAATGGCAGCCGTGGCTGCCGCCGTCGGGCGGGGTGGCCACCCGCATCGTGCTCGACCTCTGCAGCAACACCAGTGATGCGCCGGCAGTGCCGGTGCCCGCCTCGGTCACGGCCCCGTCGACCCCCTGAGGCGCTGCAGCAGCGCCTGCGGCTGAGGCGGTGATTGGCCCAGGGCACGGTGCAGGGTCAGCAGCAGGGTCACCACCACATGGGGGTCGAGATGGGGCAACCGGCGCAGCTCATTGAGCAGCCCGCGCAGGAGCGGGGCACTGATCTCACGCCGTAGGGAAGGCGGCTGCATGGCCATCCAGGCCAGCACCGCCGGCAGGGCCGCATGGGGGGCCGGGCCTGCCGGATCCCCCTGCACCAGCTTCGGCAGATGCTTCTGCAGCAGCGGCCTCAGCCCCTGCAGCACCCGTTCGCGGGAGTGGTGCTGCAGCCGCCGCAGCCACTCTCGCCGCAGCCACAGCGCCAGGCACCCGAGGCCGACGGCCCGCAGCAGCACCGTGCCGCCAGGACCGGCGACACCGACGGTGGCGTCGGTGCAGCAGAGAAAGACCATCACCGCCAGGGCCGCGGCCAGCAGGCGGGAGCGATGGCGTGACAGACCCAGCCGGTGAAGCAGGGCAAAGCCGAGCCCACTGGCCACGCTGCCGGCCAGCAACACCGGCAGGCTGAAGGGTCGGGCGGCAGGGCCGCTGGCCATGAGCGCGAAGAAGGCCAGCACCAGGCCCGGATACATCCAGGTCAGACGGGTGAGGGGGTCGTGGGGGGCCAGCGACTGCCAGTAGGTCTGCTCCGAATCGATGTCGATGCAGGGCGCCTGGCAATGGACGCAGGCATTGAGCTCCCGGCCGTCGGGCAGAAGGCTGCGGCAGGTGGACTGGCTCAGGCGGCCGGGGGGCTGGCGATGGCTGCGGGAGCCGAACAGTCCCCGTGGGCCTGTGATGATCGCCTCCACCGGGCCCATCGGACACAGGTACTGACACCAGGCCTTGCCTGGCAGCAGGGCACCACAGACGACCGCCGCCAGCATCGTGACCACGAACAGCAGGGCCAGGGCAACCGCGTGGTGGTTGACCAGCTGCAATCGCAGGGCGAGTCCCAGCAGCAGCAGCAGACCCTGCAGGCTGAGGTGATGGCGTGCCAGCCACGACCCGACGGCGACACGGCGGGGCTTGCCGGGCGTTCGGCCCAGGCCCCAGGGCCAGAGCCGCTGGGGCCAGCGCGACAGCAGGGCCAGCGGGCACACCCGTCGCCAGAGCTCATGGCCACTGATGACCAGCAGCAGGATGAGTGCCGGAATCGCGGTGTTCCAGAACAGAACCCTCCCCTGGGGGCCCAGGGGCAGCGACACCGTCAGCAGCCCCCAGGCCAGCAGCAACCCGATGGCCACGGCCCGGGTGCGGTGGTGGGGCAGGGCGGCCAGCGACCAGAACTCCCGCGGGCCAAGCCAGACGTCAACCTGAAAGTCGACGTCCGGGGGAAACCCACGGGAGCTGGTGAGTTCGACGGAGAACCGTGGCCGGCCAGGGGGCTGACGGACCACGACTGAAAC
>CAMASU010000193.1 GCA_945861105.1 Synechococcus sp. UW140 | reverse complement strand
GCTGGTGATCAGCAGTGTGAACATCCAGCCCCCCCAGTCGGCGGGCCGCACGGTCGGCAGGCCCAGGCCACCGGCGATGAGCCACAGGCCCAGCAGATAAGCCACGGCCCAGACGACACCCCAGGCCTGGCCGATCCGCCGCAGTTTGGGGTGGCTGCTGCAGCGGGCCACGGCCCAGCGCAGCAGCAGCAGCAGGGCCAGCAACAGCAGCAGCCGCTGCTGGTTGACGGCCCCCAGGGCCAGCAGCGGCGGCAGCAGCAGGGTGGCGACAGCCAGCCCCACGGCAGCCAGCCGGTCATTGCGGGGCCAGCGCCCCGGCCCCCGCAGCAGCCCCCAGCCGAGCCCCGCGAGGCTCACGAGCATGCCCAGCAGCAGCCAGAGGCGCCACTGCTGGGGCTCGGGGTAACGGCCCACCATCAGGGTGGCGGCATTGGCCCGCACCACCAGCCACTGGGCACGGCCGAAGGCCCAACCGAGAATTCCCCAGCCGGCCCAGCCCAGGCCGATGGCCAGCACCGCCGTGAGGGCCGTGTCGGCGGGGGTGGCGACCAGGGCCCGCCACGGGCCCAGCGGGGGGCGCTTCATCGCTCCTGAATCCTCACGAGGTGGGCGATGCGGTTCATGACGAGCGAAATGCCGAGGTCGAGGCCGAGATACACCGTGAGCAGGATCAGAAAGACCTCAATGCCGCGGCCGGTCTGGTTGAGGGTGGTTTCGGCCACGGCATAGAGGTCGGGGTAGCCGATGGCGACCGCCAGGGACGAGTTCTTGGCCAGGGAGATGTACTGGCTGTTGAGGCCGGGCACGATCACCCGCAGGGCCTGGGGCAGCACCACCTGCCGCAGGGTCGCGAGGGGCCTGAGGCCGAGGGAGGCGGCGGCCTCCCACTGGCCTTTGGGCACCGAGACGATGCCCCCCCGCACCACCTCGGCGATGAACGCCCCCGAATAGACCACCAGCCCGGTGAGCAGGGCCGCCAGTTCGAGGGACAGCCGCCAGTTGCCCACCAGTTCGCCGTTCACCAGCTCGACGGCCCCGAGAAACACACCGCCTTTGGCCAGGGTCAGACCTGGCAGGCGCAGGGCCTCGGGGGCGGCGGGCAGGGCCAGAAAGACGGCGAAGTACCAGAAGACCAGCTGCAGCAGCAGCGGCACATTGCGCACAACTTCGACGTAGGTGCGCACCACCGCAGCGAGCAGGGGATTGCGGCTGAGGCTGGCTGCACCGCTGGCCACCCCGAGCAGGGTCGCCAGCACAAGCCCGCTGACCACCACCCGCAGGGTGTTGGCAAAACCGGCCAGCAGTCCCATGGCGTAGGAACTCTGGGCGGTGTAGGGCAGCACGGTCTCGGCGATGTCAAAGCCCGCCGGGTCATTGAGCCAGGTGAACGACAGCCGCAGCCCCGCGCGGGTGAGGTTGCGTTCGAGGTTGCCGAGCAGCAGGGCGATCGCCAGCAGCAGGGTCAGGCCCACCGCCAGCTGAATCAGCCAGCCCAGCCGCCGCCGGTCACGCCACCAGGGGAGACCGCTCACCGGAAGGGGGGCGAATAGATGAGGCCACCCTGGCGGTAGGAGCGGTTGAGGCCCCGGTCCAGCTTGAGCTGCGAGCCCTGGCCGACGTTGCGTTCGAACATCTCGCCGTAGTTGCCCACCGCGGCCAGCACCCGGGGCACGAAGTCGGCCGGCAGCCCCAGTTGCTTGCCGAACTCACCCTCCACCCCCAGGAAGCGGCGCAGGTCGGCCTGGTTGGGGTTGGCCTTGGCGAAGGCCAGCTTCTGCTTGAGATTCACTGCGGTGATGCCCGACTCCTCGGCCTGCATCGTGGCGAACACCACCCAGCGCAGGGCATCGGCCAGCGCCGAGTCGTTGTTGACGGTCACCGGGCCCAGGGGCTCCTTGCTGAGCACCTCGGGCAGCAGCACGTGGGCGTCGGGATCGGGGAAGCTGGTTTTCTTGGCGGCCAGCTGCGAGCGGTCACTGGTGACGGCGGCGCAACGACCCTGCAGATAGGCGCCGTAGGTCTGATCGCCGGTCTGGTACTTGACGGGGGTGTAGGGGATGGCCTGCTCGCGGAAGCGGTCGGCCAGGTTGAGCTCGGTGGTGGTGCCGTTCTCAACGCAGATGGTCTTGCCCGCCAGGCCCTTGAGGCTGGTGATGCCGCTGGCCTTCGGCACCATCACCCCCTGGCCGTCGAAATAGATGGTGGGGCCGAAGTCCAGGCCGTTGCCGCCGGCCGCATCGCGGCTGAGGGTGTAGGTGGTGTTGCGCGACAGCACATCGATCTCGCCGCTGGCCAGGGCCGTGAAGCGTTCGCTCGAGGTGAGCTCCCGGAATTCGACCTTGGTCGGATCGTTGAACAGGGCCGCCGCCAGGGCCCGGCACACATCCACATCAATGCCGACGTACTTGCCCTTGTCCTGGTAGCTGAAGCCGGGCAGCTTGCCGTCGACACCGCAGATCAGCTGGCCGCGGGCCTTGATCGCCGCCAGCCGGCCCGCACCTGCGCCGGTGTCGCCGCCGCCGCAGCCCGCCAGGGGAAGCAGGGCCGCCGCCGCCACGGCAGGCAGCAGCCGCTGGATAAGGCGCCGCATGGAAGGAGCACGTTGGATTGCGCCGGAGACTAGGGCGTGGCGGTCAGCATGGGGCTCGCCATGAACCGCTTCCATGACAGCCCTCACCCCCCTGCGCGACACCGTGCTGGCGGGAACCACCCGCAGCCTGGCGTGGCGGCAGCAGCAGCTGCAGCGGCTGGCCGACCTGCTGCAGGCGGTGGAGCAGCCCCTGCTGCGGGCCCTGGCCGACGACCTGGGTCGGCCGCCGCTCGAGGCCTGGATCGAATGGCGGGGGGTGCGTGACGAGCTGCTGCACACCCGACGGCAGCTGCGGCGCTGGATGCGGCCGCGGCCGCTGCGCCCGGGCCTGCTGCAGTGGCCGGCCCGGGCCTGGCTGCAGCCCGAACCCCTCGGCTGTGTGCTGATCCTGGCGCCCTGGAATTACCCGTTTCTGCTCAGCCTCGATCCGCTGATCTCCGCCCTGGCGGCGGGCAACACCGTGGTGCTCAAACCGTCGGAGCATGCCCCGGCCGTGGCGGCCCTCCTGGCCGAGGCGCTGCCCAGGCACCTGCCCGCCGACGTGGTGCGGGTGGTGACAGGGGATGCGGCCACGGCGCGGCAGTGGCTGCAGGAGCCCTTCGACCATGTGTTCTTCACCGGCGGAACGGCCGTGGGTCGTGAGGTGATGGCCGCGGCGGCACGCCAGCTGACGCCGGTGACGCTGGAGCTGGGGGGCCGCAACCCCTGCCTGGTGCTCGACGACGCCGATCTGCCCGTGGCCGCCCGCCGCATCGTCTGGGGGCGGTTTCTGAATGCCGGCCAGACCTGCCTGGCCCCCGACCACGTGCTCGTGACCCCGGGGCTGCGGCAGCCGCTGGAGCAGGCCCTGCTGGCCGCCATTGCGGCGGCCTATGGCCCCGATCCCCAGCAGTCGCCGGATTACGGACGGTTGGTGAGCACCGCCCAGCACGACCGGCTGCTGGGGTTGCTGCAGGGGGCGGAGGTGCTCTGCGGCGGCAGCGGTGACCGCGCCAGCCGCTACCTGGCCCCGACGGTGGTGCGCTGCGGCGCCGACCATCCCTTGCTGCAGGAGGAGATCTTCGGCCCGGTGCTGCCGGTGCTGCCCATCGCCGACCTGGAGGAAGGCCTGCAGCGCATCGCCCGCCAGCCCCAGCCCCTGGCGGTCTATCTCTTCAGCCGCAGTGGCACCGCCCGGGAAGCGGTGCTGCATCGCACCCGCTCCGGCAGCGTGGTGTTCAACGATGTGGTGCTGCAGGCGGCGGCACCGACGCTGCCGTTCGGAGGGGTGGGCCCCAGCGGCCACGGCCGCTGCCACGGCCAGGCCGGTTTCGACACTTTCTCCAATCTGCGCACCGTGCTGGCCCGGCCCGGCGGCTGGGATGTGCCCCTGCGCTATCCGCCCTACGGCGACCGGCTGGGCCTGGCCCGCCGGTTGCCCTGACGGGGGGACTGGCGCAACGCGCCAGGCTCCTTATGGTGCGGCGCATCCCCCCTTCCGTCCCGACGCCATGCGACGCGCCCTGCTCGTCCTGCTGCTGCTGCTGCCGGTCCTGCCGCTGCGGGCCGCCGAACCGGTGCACGTGGTGCAGCAGAAGGAGACCCTCTCCTCGATCGCCCGGCTCTACAGCATCCCCGTGGCCACCCTGATCAGCCTCAACGCCATCGACGACCCCAACAAGGTCAAGTGGGGCACGAGCCTGCGCCTGCCCGCCGGCACCCGCCCCATCGAAGCCACCGCGACCGCCGTCCCGTCGACACCAACACCGACCGCAACGACACC
>CAMASU010000192.1 GCA_945861105.1 Synechococcus sp. UW140 | reverse complement strand
CATGGGCCATCGGCGTGGTGTCGAGACCCTCAAGGCGACCCTGCGGCGTTGCAGTGACTGGGGGATCGCGGCGCTGACCGCCTATGCCTTCTCGACCGAGAACTGGAGCCGCCCCGGCGACGAGGTGGCGTTTCTGATGACCCTCTTCGAGCGGGTGCTGGCCAGGGAACTGGAGGGGCTGGATCGGGAGGGGGTGCGGATCCGCTTCCTCGGCGACCTCGAGGCCCTGCCGGAGGGCCTGCAGGCGTTGATTGCCCAGGCCACGGACCGCACGGCGGCCAATGAGGGCATCCGCTTCAACGTCTGCACCAACTACGGCGGCCGGCGGGAGCTGGTGCATGCCGCCCGCGCACTGGCCCGCCAGGTGCAGCAGGGCACCCTCTCGCCCGATGCCATCGATGAAGACCGCTTCGCCGCGGCCCTGCACACCGCCGGTGAGCCCGATCCCGACCTGCTGATCCGCACCAGCGGCGAATATCGCCTCAGCAACTTTCTGCTCTGGCAGCTGGCCTACGCCGAACTGCACATCACCGATGTGCTCTGGCCCGATTTCGGCCAGGAGGCCCTGGCCGACGCCCTGCGCGATTACCAGCGCCGCCAGCGGCGTTTCGGCGGCGTGGAGCCGGTGCTGAGCTAGATCCTTCCCAGCCGCCGCCTGCCGCCGATGCCTGACCAGCGCCACGACTGGGGCCTCGACGAGATCGAGGCGCTGCTGCAGCGGCCCCTGCTCGACCTGCTCTGGGAGGCCCAGACGGTGGGTCGCCGGCACAATCCCGACCATCGGGTGCAGCTGGCGTCACTGCTGAGCGTGCGCACCGGTGGCTGCGAAGAGGACTGTGCCTACTGCCCCCAGTCGATTCACCACGGCAGTGACGTGACGGGTCGCGCCGACCTGCAGCTGGATGTGGAGGGGGTGCTGGAACGGGCCCGTGCGGCCCAGGCCGCCGGTGCCGAACGGTTCTGCATGGGCTGGGCCTGGCGCGAGATCCGGGATGGTGCCGCCTTCGAGGCCATGCTGGCGATGGTGCGGGGGGTGCGGGAGCTGGGGATGGAGGCCTGCGTCACGGCGGGGATGCTCAACGATGACCAGGCGCGCCGGCTCGCCGAAGCCGGTCTCACGGCCTACAACCACAACCTCGACACAGGGCCCGACCACTACGCCGCCATCGTCAGCACCCGTCGCTACGACGAACGGCTCGAGACCCTGCAGCGGGCCCGTCGGGCAGGCCTGGGTCTCTGCTGCGGCGGCATCATCGGCATGGGCGAGGGTCTGCGGGACCGGGCGGCGTTGCTGCAGGTGCTGGCCTGCCTTGACCCCCATCCCGAGAGCGTGCCCATCAATGCCCTGGTGGCGGTGCCGGGCACCCCCCTGGAGGGCCAGCCCCCGGTCGATCCCCTCGAGCTGGTGCGCATGGTGGCTGCGGCCCGGATCCTGATGCCCATCAGCCGGGTGCGTCTGAGTGCCGGTCGCGAGCAGCTGAGCCAGGAGGCCCAGATTCTCTGCCTGCTGGCCGGCGCCGACTCGATCTTCTACGGCGATGCGCTGCTGACGACCAGCAACCCCTCGGTGCAGGCGGACCGGGAGCTGCTGCAGGCCGCCGGTGTGGCCCCAGGAGGTGCTTGACACGCTCGAGCACCAGGCCGCCGGTGCCGGTCTGGTGCTGCGGCTGCGTACTGGGCCGGCCCTGCCATGGCGTGGCCTGCAGGTCGCGGTGGCGCGACAGGAGGGGCCGAGCCTGCGGTTGGTGGGGGAGCTGCGCGGGTGGATGCTGCCCATCGCCGCCGGTCTGCACCTCGACACCCTGCGGGTGACGCAAGGCCAGGGCGGGGTGGGGGCGTTGATCTGGGCCGCCACCATGGCCTGGGCGCTGGAGGCCACCCCCTGTCGTCGGGCCCGGCTGCTGGCCATCCGGGATGACGACCGCCAGCATGCGCGCCTGGTGCGCTACTTCCGGCGGCTGGGTTTCGAGCCCAAGCGACAGCTGGGTGCCAGCCCCTTGGACCTGCCCCTGCGTCTGATCTGGGGCGGTGCCGGACTGCTGATGGCCGCTGACTGCCGCCCGGTGCTGGACCGGGCCCTGGCGCAGTGGCGACGGCAGCGATCGGGTTCAGATGCTGAGGGTTACGATCCGGGCCCACAGCCCCCTGCCGGCCATTCCCGTCTCCCTCCGGACCCCCCCGTCTGAACTGCTCAGGAAGGTGAGCCGCAGGGCCTCCCGCCTGCGGTCCCACCTCTGGCGCCAGCTGCACATCCAGGGCTTGCTGCGGGGCCAGGCACCGACCACACGGTTCGTGGTCATCAGCACGATCCGCAGCGGCTCGACGATGCTCGTCGACCTCATCGACGGCCATCCCGCCGCCGAGTGCTTCTACGAGCTGTTTCACATCCATCCCGACGCGATTCCCTTCGCCAAGCAGGGCTATGAGCTGCTCGCCACCAGTGCGGCGGCCCTGGATCTGCGCCGTCGCGACCCCTGGGCGTTTTTGCAGCGCTATGTCTGGGCGCCGGTGCACCGATCAGGAACCCGGGCGGTGGGCTTCAAGCTGCACTACGCCCAGGCCCGCCAGGACAGCTGGTGGCATGAGGACACCTATGCCGGCATGTGGCATGCCTGCGGCATTCCACCCCTCTACGGCGACCGCGACCACGATCTCTGGCAGCACCTGCGCCAGGACCGTGACGTGCGGATCGTGCATCTGATCCGCACCAACATCCTGGCCTCGATGGTGTCGAGCCAGACGGCCCAGCGCACCGCCTCGTGGGGTGATCAGGCGTCGGGTGGCTATCGCTCCTCCGACGACATCAGGGTGCGGATCGAACCGGACCATCTGCGCCATGCCCTGCAGCAGCAGCAGCGGTTCCAGGGTGAGATCGACAGCTGGTTCGCCGACCATCCACTGCTCACCCTCACCTACGAAGACCTGGTGGGCCAGCGTCAGCAGCAGCTGGACCGGGTGTTTGATTTTCTCGGGCTGGAGCGTCGCGAGATCGTTCCCTCCACCCGCAAGCTGCGCACCACGTCCCTGCGGGAGAGCATCCTCAACGTCGATGAGCTGGCGGCCGCCTGCCGCGATGTGTTGCCCCCTGAACGGTTCGAGGCCTTTCTGCAGGAGTGACCGCCGTCGTCCCGCTCCGGGCCCCCGCCCGCATCCTGGGCATCGACCCCGGGCTGGCCCGGGTCGGCTATGGCCTCATCGACACCGGCGGCCGCAGCCCGGCGCTGGTCGACTGCGGCATTCTGCGCACCGATCCCGGCCGCAGTGATGGGGAGAGGCTGGTGGAGATCGCCGCCGACCTGCGCCAGCTGATCCGCCGCTGGCGGCCGCAGCTGGCGGCGGTCGAGAGTTTTTTCTTCCATCGCTCCAGCACGACGATCAGCGTGGTGCAGGCCCGGGGGGTGCTGATCATGACCCTGGCCCGTTTCGGCATTCCGGTGGTGGAGCTGGCGCCCATGCGGATCAAGCTGGCCCTGGCCGGGTCTGGTCATGCCGACAAGGGGGAGGTGCTGGTGGCCGTGATGCGGGAGCTGCAGCTCAGCGATCCGCCCCGGCCCGACGATGCCGCCGATGCCCTGGCCGCCGCGCTGACGGCCTGGTTCCAGCGCTGAGGCGATGGAGCCGCCTGGAGGAGACCGGTCTGCCCTGCGACGCCACTGGCGCCAGCAGCGCCGGTCGCTGCTGGCGGCCGCGGAGGCGGGTCTGCGGCTGGCGGTGGCGGCCGTGCTGGCGGACTGGCCACGGCCGGGGCGCCTGGGGCTCTTCTGGCCCCTGGCGGGGGAACCGGCCCTGCTGCCGCCGCCCCCCTGGCCCGGTGGCCTGGCCCTGCCGGCCGTGAGCGCGCCGCCCCCTGGAGGACGGCTGCTGTACCTGCCCTGGTCCGCCGGGGAACCCCTTGGACCCGATGGGTGCGGCATTCCCGCACCGACGGCGGGGGAGGCCCTCGATCCCACGGCCCTGGCGCTGCTGCTGGTGCCGGCCCTGGCCGTCGATCGCCGGGGGGTGCGGCTGGGCTACGGCGGTGGCTGGTACGACCGGCTGCGGGCGGATCCGGCCTGGGCGGCCGTGCCGGCGCTGGTGGTGGTTCCCCACGGTTGCGTGGTGGATCGACTGGCGCAGGAACCGTGGGATGTGCCCTTCAGCGGCTGGATCAGTGAACGGGGCCTGGGCATCGCCGCAGCAGACTGTTAAGCCCTGTGCCACCCAGGCCCGCTTCCTTGGCTGGCTTGCAAAAGTAGGTTCAGGTTCTGCCATTCGCTGCTCCGGTGTCCGATTCCCGTCAGCCCCTGCCCGCGTCCCAGTCCCGCCAGCAGCAGCTGCAGCACCGCCCCCAGCAGGCGCAGCGCCTGATGATCGGATCCCTGGTCG
>CAMASU010000191.1 GCA_945861105.1 Synechococcus sp. UW140 | reverse complement strand
CAGCGGTAGTGGTCATGGCGGGTCGCCAGGGAGGGCGATTTGGCCTGGGTCGAGAACAGATGGCGGCGCATGGCCTCCGCGAGGCTCTCTTGCAGCATCAGGGGGGTGGCGATGGCCATGGGCATGGATAGGGCGATGCTGCCGTTCTGATGCACGGCGGCAGACGCTTCTGTGTGCAGCACAACGAAGCGTCGGGTCTGCAGGAAGACTTTCTGATTTGTTGGTGGATCGTGCCGTGGGCTGGCCGATCAGGCCTCGCCGCTGGGGCTGAAGGCCAGGCGGGAGGCGGTGATCAGCAGGGTCACCCCGAAGAAGGTGCCCACCACCCAGAGGCTGTCGCTGGGCCATTCCGCCACCAGCAGGCCACCGAGCAGGGCCGTGATCAAACCGTCGGCGAGCACCAGGCCGCGGGCCGGCAGGGGGCGGGCGGCGGCGGCGGCCAGCTCCACCACCCCCTGGAAGAGCAGCAGCAGGCCGATCAGAAGGGTGAGGCCAAGGGTGCCCTCCACCGGGTCGATGAAGAGAGACAAGCCGCCGAGCAGGTACAGAACGCCCCCCAGGCCCTGGAACCAGCGGGCACCGCCGTCGCCGTCGCGCACGGCCCGCAGCAGCTGGCCGATGCCGGCCACGATCGCCACGGCCCCGAGGCCGATGGTGACGCCCACCGCCGAGACGAAGGGGGTGAGGATCGCCAGCAGGCCCGAGGCGGCCAGCAGCACCACGGCCAGCCAGCGCAGAGCAGGAGAGGCGTTCATGCCTGGGTGACAGCAACCACCGGACCCTAGCGATGCCTGGCCTGCGCCATCCCGGGTCCCACGGGTCCACCGTGTCGATCTCCGCACAAGCTCGGGGGGTACCCTCCCCAGGGATGATTTCCGCCTCTTAGATCAAGGGCGGACGTTTGGCAGGATGGCGACATGACTCTTCATCAAGGCGCCCGGGTCCGGCTGGCCGGGGATTCGCGGTCTTACCAGCTGCTCAGCATCGATGACCGCCGGGGCCGTTGCTTCGTGCGGCCCCTACCCCTCACCCGCCATGGTTCCCAGGTGATTGAAGTCGCCGTGGATCAGCTGGCCGGCCTGCGGGACGACGGCTGACCACTGCGGCACCAGCACCGGCGCAAAGGACCAGATCAGACCGGCCTGCCGCAGGGGCATGCCGAAGAGCACCGACACCAGGTCCACCAGGACGAGCCGGAAGGAACTGGCAGCGGGCCGAAGGGTCACGGTGGATTTTTGATTTCGTGCATCGTAACGAAATCTTGCGTGACTGAGAACCACCCGGGGCGCTGGCACTGGTGCCAGCCACGGGCCTGGCCCTGCGGGGCAAGTTGGCAGGCCCTCCTGCCGGCACGCCGTGGTTCAGACCCAGCTGCAGACGTCCCGGCTGCTGACCGTCGCCGGTCGGTTCCACCCCCCGGGGTTCATCGCCGCCGTCGCACCCCTCGGGCAGGGCAACGTCAATGACACCCACCTGGTGAGCCTGCGGGGGGAGGAGGGGGACCGTCGCTTCGTGCTGCAGCGGCTCAACACCACGGTGTTCACGGCACCGCGGCTGGTGATGCAGAACCTGGCGACCATCACGGCCCACATGGACCGCCGGTTGCAGGGTCTTCCCCCCGGGGGTGACCGCTGGGAGCTGCCGCGGCCGATCGCCCCCCGGGCCAGTGACGATCTCTGGCTGGAGCTCGATGGTGAGGTGTGGCGGGCCCTCAGCTACATCGAAGGCACCATCGGTCTTGAGGCCGTCACCAGCGCAGCCCAGGCCCAGGAACTGGGTCGCGGCCTGGGCCTCTTCCACGACCTGCTCCACGATCTGCCGGCCGCCCACCTGGCCGACACCCTCGAAGGCTTCCACGTCACCCCCCGCTACCTGGCCGAGCACCGGGCGGTGCTGCAGCGCGTTGACCCCCTGCCTGATCCCGACGGCCACCTCGCCGAGGCCCTGGCCTTCGTGCGGGCCCGCGAGGATCAGGTGGATCTGCTGGAGGCGGCCGCCCGTCGCGGTGATCTCAGCCCCCGGCCGATCCACGGCGATCCCAAGATCGGCAATCTGCTGTTCGACGCCACCAGCGGCCGGGCCGTTGCCCTGATCGACCTCGACACCGTCAAGCCGGGGTTGCTGCATTACGACATCGGTGATGCCCTGCGGTCGGGCTGCAATCCCCTTGGTGAAGAGGCGGCCGCTCCTGAGCAGGTGCGCTTTGACCTTGACCTTGCTGCCGCGTTGCTGCAGGGCTACCTGGGGGCCGCCGGTGCCAGCCTCACCGCCGCTGACCGCCACTGGATCCCCACCGCGGCCCGGTTGATCAGCTTCGAGCTGGGTCTGCGTTTTCTCACCGACCACCTGGCCGGTGACGTCTATTTCCGCACCAGCCAGCGCGGGCACAATCTGCACAGGGCCCGGGTGCAGTTCAGCCTGTGCGCCAGCATCGAAGCGCAGTTGCCTGAACTCACGGCCCTCGTCCAGCGCCTGTCGTGACCGCTCAGCTGTTGCAGCCTTTCGGTGGCCATGGGGCCTGGCCGGGGCCGGGGGGGCCGCCGCAGCTGTGGGCATCGGCCCTGCGGCAGGCCGACCAGCTGCTGCTGACCTGGTGCCTGGCCAGCGCCGACGCTGACCTCGACGGGTGTCTGCAGCTGCCGCCAGCGGCCGCCATGGCGCGGCGCAGCGATGGTCTCTGGCAGCACACCTGCTTCGAGGCGTTTGTGGCGGCCGTCGATCAGGAGTCGTACCTCGAGGTCAACCTGTCCCCGTCGGGCGATTGGAATGTGTATGGGTTGCAGGGCTACCGGCGGGGCCTGGCCCCCCTCGCTGGGCTCACCAGCCTGCCGGCCCGCAGCAACCGTCAGCCCCGCCGCCTGGAGCTGGCCGTGACCCTGCCCCTGCCGCCGGGGCTGGCGGCGGCGCCAGATCTGGCCGTGGGGCTCACGGCGGTGCTGGAGGCCCTCGCTGGCGGGCTCAGTTACTGGGCTCTGCACCATCCGGCCGCCGAGCCCGACTTTCACCATCGCGGCGGCTTCACCCTGATTTGCCCAGCAGCCGATCGCGGGCCCCATTGATCGCCTGCATACGGTCGTGGCCTCCGCCCCGGTCGGGATGGTGCTCACCGGCCAGCTGGCGGTAGGCCCGGGCCACATCGGCAGGGGTGAGACGGCCGGTGAGGGGCAACCCAAGCCGGCGGCGGTCGATCATCGCTTCATGGTCGGGTGATTTGCCCAGGGGCTGGCGATCGGCGGCGGCGAGGCCACTGCCCTTGCGGCCCCGACCTTTGGTTCCCTTGGCGCCTTTGCTGCCACCCCGTCCCCCGAAGCCCCGGCTGACGGGGGTGTCGGCAGCCGCTTCGGCCTCGGGCTCCTGGGGCGGCCGCAGGCTCACCAGGGCACTGCTGGCAGGGATGGCGCGGGCCTTGCGGGTCACGGGCAACGCAGAAGCTGACGCCCCAGCATCCCCCATCGCCTCGGCGATGGCCGGTATCAGCGACCGCCCTGGTTCTCGAGCAGGTTGAGGCCCTTCTGCAGCAGTTGCTGCCCCTGCTCCTGCAGGCGTTGCTGGTCGGTCTTGTACTGGCAGGTTCCCACGTTGTACTGAACGGTGCGGCTGGTGGGGTCGTACCAGACGTTGTCGAGGCTGCAGAAACTGCGGCCGGCTTTGCCCACCTCGGTGCGCAGCACCTCCCCCCGGCGGCAGCCGTAACCGCCGGCACCGTTCGCCGTGCAGTCGGCCAGGTTGCGGAAATAGGGCTTGATGGCGCCGCTCCAGGTCATGGAGTTGGCGAAGTTGGCGAAACTCTGGGGATCGGCCTGGAACGGTGCAGCAAGGGCTCCACCGGCTGAGGCCAGCACCAGCAGGGGGAGGGCCAGGAAACGACCGACCATGGTGACGGCAAGGATTGGAGGGACCGTACCAGTGGCGTCGGGGGAGGAGATGACCGAAATCTGTCCACCATGGCCCAAGCCATGACTGGATCTGTCCCGGTCTGGACGGTCAGCCGTGGGGCCTAGCAGGGCCCGAAAGCACCCGTTCGAGCAGCAGCTTGCTGACCAGCGAGACCAGGGCAACGCCGCCGAGGATCAGGGCGGCGGCGTAGGCAATTTCGGTGTTGTACTGCTTGTAGGCGTCTTCGATGAACAGCGGCAGGGTCTGGGTCTGGCCGCTGATGTTGCCGCTCACGACCGCGACGGCGCCGAACTCGCCGAGGGCGCGGCCGGTGGTGAGAATCAGGCCGTAGAGCACCGCCCAGCGCACCGAAGGCAGGGTGACGCGGGTGAACACCTGCCAGGGGCTGGCCCCCAGGGTGCGGGCTGCCTCCTCCTGGTCCCAGCCTTCCTCTTCCAGCAGCGGGATCACCTCGCGGGCCATGAACGGAAAGGTGACGAGGATCGTCGCCAGGGCCAT
>CAMASU010000190.1 GCA_945861105.1 Synechococcus sp. UW140 | reverse complement strand
TGAGGGGTGAGGCCGCCCCGAGGGGTGGCCCGCCGGACCTCTGCCACTGCTGCAGCAGCCAGGGGGCGTTGATCTCGTTGCCGTGGGTGCCGCCCACGAGCAGCACAGCGCTGGTCACCCGGCCAGCACCGGTGACTGCCGACGGTTGTCGACCTTGCCGACCCCCAGTTCCCGCAGCTCCTGCAGCAGGATGTTGAGCACCTGCTTGGCGTCACCGAAGACCATGGAGGTGTTCTGGCATTCGAACAGGCCGTTGCGGATGCCCGCATAGCCGGCACCGAGACTGCGCTTCACGACGAACACCGTGGTGGCCTCCTCCACGTGCAGCACCGGCATCCCGTACAAGGGGCTCTGGGGGTCAGTGCGGGCCTGGGGATTCACCACATCGTTGGCGCCCAGCACGATCACCACATCCGTCCGGGGAAAGTCAGGGTTGATCGCCTCCATCTCCACCAGCTGGTCGTAGGGCACGTCGGCTTCGGCCAGCAGCACATTCATGTGCCCGGGCATCCGTCCCGCCACCGGGTGGATCGCGTACTTCACGTCCACGCCATGCCGCTCCAGCAGCTGGGCCACCTCGCGCAGGCTGTGCTGGGCCTGGGCCACGGCCAGGCCATAGCCGGGCACGAATACCACGCGGCTGGCGCCTTCAAGGGTCATGGCGCATTCCTCCGGTGAGCAGGAGGTGATGTTCTGGTATTCGCCCTGGTCCGCCGTGCCGGCCTGGCCGCCGGTTCCGAGGGCCCCCCCGAAGAGCACCGAGAGCAGGGACCGGTTCATGGCCGTGCACATCACCGAGGTGAGGATCAGCCCGGCGGCCCCCACCATCGCCCCGGCCACGATCAGCAGACGGCTGCCGACAACGAAACCGGCGGCAGCGGCGGCCACCCCTGAATAGGAATTCAGGAGAGAGATCACCACCGGCATGTCGGCGCCGCCGACGGGCAGGGTGAGACCGACACCGAGCAGCAGGGCCAGGGCTGCCAGCAGGGCAAGGCTCACGGCCGCCGGCAGCAGCGAGGTGAAGGCCAGGGCGGAGCACCCCAGGCAGGCGACCGCCAGGGCGCCGTTGACCAGATGGCGCGAAGGTCTCTGCGTCCAGGCAGGGGTGTCGAGCCACTCCTGCAGCTTGGCCATCGCCACCAGCGAACCGCTGAAGGTGATGGCGCCCACGAGCACCGAGATGACGATCGAGGCCATGGCGATCCGTGAGGTTCCACCGGGCAGACCTGCGGCGGCCAGGGCCACCAGCAGGGAACTCATGCCGCCGCAGCCGTTGAACAACGCCACGATCTGGGGCATCGCCGTCATGGCCACCCGGCGGGCGGCCCACCAGCCCAGGCCGCTGCCCACCAGGGTGCCGCCCAGGATCCAGGGCCAGCCCAGAAGACCCTGGTGCAGCAGCAGACCCGCCACGGCCAGGGCCATGGCCAGGGCCGCCAGCCGATTGGCGGCCCTGGCGGTGCTCACGCGTCCGAGGCGCTTCAGGCCGAAAGCCAGCAGCAGGGCCGCCGCCAGATCGAGCGGGGCATGGCCCAGGGCCAGCAGGGAAGAGGGGTTCATCGGTCGTCTCCGCGGCGTCGGAACATGGCGAGCATGCGGTCGGTGACCAGAAAGCCCCCGACCACGTTGAACAGGGCAAAGGCGAGGGCGACGGCCCCCACCGCCTGCAGCAGGGGGGACGGTGCGGTCGCGATCAGGGTCAGGGCCGCCAGCAGGGTGATGCCACTGATGGCGTTGGCTCCCGACATCAGCGGGGTGTGCAGCGATGGGGGCACCTTGCCGATCAGCTCAAGGCCGAGCAGGCTCCCGAGCAGCAGCACCCAGAGGGCTTCGTCGATGGGCAGCAGGTCGGTCATGGGGTCACCTCCGGGCAGCGGGGACGATCGGTGCTCGACAGTTCGGGATGCAGGATGCGGCCGTCCTGACTGATCAGACAGGGTCCGAGCAGTGGATCCTCGGCATTGAGGTGGAGGGCTCCTTCGGCGTTCACCAACACCTCCAGCAGGGTCGCCAGGTTGCGGGCGTAGAGGCTGCTGGCGTGGTGGGCCACGCTGGCCGCCAGTCGGTCAGCTCCGACGATGCGCACACCCCCGTGCTCGACGGTCCGGCCGGCCACGCTCAGCTCACAGTTGCCTCCCTGGGCCACGGCCAGGTCCACCACGACCGCGCCGGGTCTCAGCAGGGCCGTCAGCTCACGGGTCAGCAGCAATGGCGCTGGCCGTCCGGGCACCTGGGCGGTGCAGATCACTGCGTCGCAATCCTGCAGATGGTCAGCCAGCTGCTGCCGCTGCGCCTCCAGAAAGCTGGCTGTCGCCTGACGGGCGTAGCCACCGGCCTCACCCGGCCGTTCCATGTCCGGCGGCTCGATGAAGCGGCCCCCGAGGGACTCCACCTGCTCCCGGGCGGCGGCCCGTACGTCGCTCACCTTGACGACGGCCCCCAGGCGCCGGGCGGTGGCCACGGCCTGGAGACCGGCCACCCCGGCTCCGATCACGAGAATCCGGGCGGGCTGCACGGTTCCGGCGGCCGTCATCAGCATGGGCATGAAGCGGTCCAGGGCGGCCGCTGCCACGAGCACGGCCTTGTAGCCCGCGATGTTGGCCTGGGATGAGAGCACATCCATGGCCTGGGCGCGGGTGATCCGCGGCAGCAGTTCCATGGCGATCGCCGAGAGGCGCTGGCGCTCCAGCACGTCCAGCAGGGCGTCATTGCCGTGGGGAGCCAGCTGGCCCATCACCAGGGCAGATTCCCCGAGGCGCTCCAGGTCCGGATGGCCTTCACCGCTGCGTGGAGTACCGACGCACAGCAGCACCGCTGCGCTGCTCCAGGCGTCCGCATCGGCCACAGGCACCAGTTCGGCACCAGCCTCGGCATAGGCGTCGTCGTCGAAGCCGGAGGCAACCCCCGCACCCCGCTCGACGCGGCAGTGGAGCCCCTTCTGCTTCAGACGAGTCACCACCTCGGGTGTGGCAGCGACACGGGTTTCCTCCGGATCCCGTTCCAGTGGTATCAACACGTTGACCATTGCCGGTCGTTCCTCCTCGGTGGGACGTTGCGTCTCCTGAATTCATTGAGTGCCCGTCGGCCCCATCTGCCCACGCTGGGACCCTCTGTGTGTGGGGTTGCGCACAGGTCGCGTTGAAGTGGGGGTGTCGCCTTTGCCGACCGCGGGTGTGGCTGCCTACGATGGGAGGGCTTTGTTGAAAGGCAGCATGAAGTCCATCGACGAACACATCGCCAAGGATGTGGACGAGATCGCCGAGGCCAAGGCCAAGGGCGACGTTGCGATGGTGCGCCATTACGAGGAGGAACTGGCTTCCCTGCAGGAGTTCAAGGACCACCACCCCGAAGACGCCCACGACCCCACATCCCTCGAGATCTATTGCGACACCAACCCCGACGCCCCTGAGTGCCGCATCTACGAGGACTGACCCTCCGGCTCCGATCCGTGCCGATTGGGCGGCCCCGTCAGCCCCTCCCCTCGGGAGGGGTTTTTTTGTGGCCGCCCCCAGCGCCGATCAGAGGCGCCGTCAGTAGTCCTGGTTGAAGGCGGCAGGACTGTCGGTGATGCGGCAGATGACGGCCTCTTCGGAACTCATCTCGACCACCCGGTTGACCGGACGTCCCAGTCGCCGCAGCACTTCCACGTCAGCCATGGTCTGGCAGCGGGCGAGCAGGGAGCCTTGTCCGTCAAAGCAACAGAAGAATTTCACGGCAGCGAACCGGTTGCCCCCCCGTTATGCCCTCCCCGGGGGAGGACAGCCCAGGATTTCAGCCCTTCTCCAAGGTTCAGACGGTTCCGTCGGCATGGCCCAGGCGTCGCATCAGCAGCAGGTCACTGTGGCTGCCGTCGGGGCAGAGCCATTCTCTGTACTCATCGAAGAGGCTGCGGCCCGACTGGCCCTCCCCGAGCAGATGCAGCTGCCTCACCCGCAGGCGCACCTCATCCAGGCGGGCCCTCAGCAGATCAAGGGGCTCACCGGTGGGGGCTCGCTGGTCAGTGGGCTCCACGGCAGATCCGGGCGTCACCCCAGGCATAGCGCGGCTGGAGTCCCGATGGCCAGCCGATGCTTGACAGGCGATCCCGATGTGCTACGTTGATTTGGTGCGCTGTTGAGGCGGCGCTCCTTCCTGGTTTCCCGGTTCGCCGGGTCAACGGGGGATCCGCCACCTGCTACGGTTCACAAGTCGCCTGAGAGGGCGGCAGCACCTGGACAACCGAAAAGCTTAAGGAACCGACGTTTCTGTCGCGTGACTTCCGATCTGGAGGAGCGAAAGCGCCAAGAGGATCTGGAGCACGGAGAGCGACAGGGACGCGAGGTCCCGTCAAAAGAACAACGCGAACGACGGACAGACCAATCCCTGTGGACCTGATGAGGAAGCGGAATCACGACCGCCCTTGTTG
>CAMASU010000189.1 GCA_945861105.1 Synechococcus sp. UW140 | reverse complement strand
GAGGGGTCAGGGGGGCCATGGCAGGGGGGGTCACAGGAGGTCCTCCTCGTCACGCAGTTCGCGCGGGTCGGCAGCGAACACCAGCCAGAGGGGGAACTGCAGGATCGGGATCGCCACCGACCGTTCGCTGGCATCCACCACGATGAAGGGCAGGTCGCCCCGCTCCTCCAGGCGGTCTGCCCGTTCCACCAGTGGGCCTGGCTGCTCGAACAGCACCACGCCACTGCCGGGGCCGAAGTCCTCGCGGCTGAGGCCGAGGCTGTCCTGCAGGCCCCGGCGCCACTCCCCCAGCCGTTCGGGTTCGCTGGCCAGCACCAGGGTCTGGAAGCGGTCGCCGTAGAGGTCGCCCAGCAGGCTGATGGCCGCTGCGGCTGCCAGCACGTTGCGGCCGCGACTGCCGCCACTGGGCTGGGCCCCCCGTCCCCCCTGGCTTAGGAACCAGTCCTGCAGCAGTGATTCCGTGTCGCCGTCAAGGCTGCGACGCAACCGCCAGGGTTCGGCATAGAAATCGGGTGCCTCCCGCCAGCCCTTCAACCGCCCCCGGATCAGGTCGGCATCGGCGCTGAAGGGGCCGCCACCATCGCTGGTGGCGGCGGGGGCTGGGGCGGCGGCGGGCTGGTCGAGGGGCGAGGGCTGCAGGGTGACGGGCTCGGGCACCAGCGGCAGCTGCTCGGCACTGCGGGCCAGCTCCTGCAGGGCCCCCACCAGGTAGTCCTGAAACCCCCGCACCCGACGGCTCAGGCCGTCGGCCTGGCCGACGAAGTGCCGGTCAATCTCCTGCTGCAGCTGGTCGCGCCGCTGCTCGAGGCTGCCGATCTCAGCGGTCAGCTCCTCCCGGCGCTGCTTCAGCTCGGTGAGGGCCAGCTCCTGCCAGGGGACGGCGGGGCCGTCGCCGATCTCGCTCACGGCATCAGGTGGGGCTCAGCTGTGCAGTCAAGCACCGGGGGCGGAAAGTTTTTCTTCTTGCGAAGGAAAGCGGTGGGTTCGCCCGGCGGGCCTCCGGAACCCGTAAGACAAAGAGACCCCTGCTGCGACCCTGATGCTCGCCACCGTCGTCTCACCCGCCATGGTGCGTCGTCTGCAGCGCCGCCTGCGACAGGTGCTGGGCGCGTCGGCGCAGCTGGTGAGTGTGCAGGCGCTGGCGGGACATCAGGGGTATGCCGGCCTCTGTGCCGCCACCGGCGAGGTGTCCCATGTGCGCTTCAGCCAGGACGGTCGTGAGCTGCAGGTCAGCCCCCGGTTCCGTCTGCAGTGTTGGGAGCGGCGCCAGCCGGTCTGAGGTGCGGCAGCCGCCGCTCCAGCTGGTCCTGCAGGCCGCGGGCATCGAACAGCATCGGGAGCAGGTGGATGCTGCTCACCTCCCGGAACCAGAACAGCACCGGCAGCGGCCCCCAGAACAGGCGCCAGGCCTGCCAGTCGCCGTAGGGGAAGCGGCGGATCTCATCGCCCCCCCGCTCCACCACGAGGGCATCGGCCGTGAAGCACAGCCGCAGCAGGGCCGCCTGGCTGAGCAGGAACAGACCGAACAGCAGCAGCGGCACGGCGCCCCGCCAGCCCACCGGTGAGAGGCCGGCGGGCACGGCCAGGGCCATCACCCCAAGGGGCACCCAGGGCCGGGGCTGGAGGGTGATGCGGTCGGCGTCGGCGGTCGGGGCAGCGGTCATGGCGCGGGGTTGCCGAAGAGCAGCTGGGTGAGCATCACATCCGAGAGGGCGATCACCACCAGGATCATCACCACCGCACCGGTGGTGCTGGTGCCCACCTCCCGGGGCCCACCGCGGGTGGTGAGACCCCAGCCGCAGGCGATCACGGCGATCTCGAAGCCGAACACCGTGGCCTTGAGCAGCATCGAAGGCACGTCGCTGGGCTGCAGCCAGGTGCGCATCGAATTCCAGAACACCTGCGGCGGGATGCGGTAAAGCGCGGTGCTGCTCTGCTGGCCTGACCAGGCCGCAACCGTGAAGAACAGCAGACACTGCACAGGTGCCATCACCACCAGCGCCAGCAGGCGTGGCAGCACCAGATACTCCACCGGATCGGTGCGCAGCATCGTGATCGCATCGATCTGCTCGGTCACCTTCATGGTGCCGAGGGCTGCGGCATAGGCCGTGGCCACCTTGCCCGTCACCAGGGTGGCCGTGAGCAGCGGGGCGATCTCGCGGGCCAGCCCCACCGCCAGGATGCCCCCCACCGTCGATCCCGCCCCCTGGCGGGTGAGTTCGGCGGCCACCTGGATGTTGAACACCGTGCCGGCCGCCAGGCCGGTGATTCCCACCACCAGAAAGGTGCCAGGTCCGGCCTCCATCAGACAGTCGGTGAGCTCCTTGAGGTTCACCCGGCCGCGGGCGAGGGCCGCCAGGGCCTGGCCGCCCATCACCGCGCTGGCCCCCAGGCGCCGCAACCACCGCGGCAGCTTCATGGCTGCGTGGCGGCCGCCGGCCAGCGGCGCATCACCAGCAGCCCCAGCACCACCAGCAGGGCCGGCAGCAGGCCCATGCAGAGGCGGATGGCGATCAGGGCTGAATCGGGCTGCAGGGCCCCACGGGCGGCCTGGTACCCGCTCAGGCTCATCAGATTGCCGAAGAGAAAGAGGGCCAGGCTGATGCACACCTTCTGGGCCAGCACCATCCAGGCACTGAACTGCCCCGCCGGTTTTTCGGGGTCGGCATCGATTGCATCGGGCAGCAGCGACCAGGGGATCAGGTAGGCGGTCGACGCCCCGACCCCCACGGCGACGATGGCGGCCACCAGCAGCAGCAGGCGCAGGCCGTTGCCCCACGAGCCGAGGGGGGCGATCGCCGGATCCAGTGGCACCAGCACCATGGCCGCCAGGCAGCCACCGATCCAGAGGGTCGTGCCCTGGCGCAGGGCCGGCAGGCGCCCCTGGTGATGGCAGACGCTGGTCCACAGCCACAGACCCAGCAGGGTGCTGATCTGGAACGGCAGCAGGATCCAGTTGCTCCAGCCCTCCGGCAGCCGCATCACCACCGGCAGGAAGATGAGTGCCGCGGTCTGCATGATCTGCAGGGCGCACCACAGCAGCAGGTAGAGGCCCAGCACCCGCAGGAAGCGGCCGTTGCCCCGCACCCGCCGCAGCAACCGCCGGGTGGTGCCGGCTTCGCTCTGGGGCCGCTGGCAGGTGCGGGCCGCCGGGGCGATGCCCCAGCCGCAGAGCAGGGCACTGGCACTCACGATCACTCCCGAGATCAGGCCCAGCCGTCCGTAGCTGGCGGCGTCGTGGTGGTCGCGCAGAAGCAGGCCCCCCAGCACCAGGCCGACGAGGCTGGCGATGATCGAACCGGTGAAGCGGGCCGTGTTGAGGCGGGTGCGCAGGCTGACGCTGGTGGTGAGTTCGGCGGCCAGGGCGGCATAGGGCAGGTTCACCCCCGTGTAGAGGGTGTTGGCCACCACGGCGATGGCCACGAAGATCACAAAGCGGGTCCAGGGCCCGCCCGGGGGCAGCCACCACATGGCGGCCATGGCCATCCCCAGGGGCACGGCGCAGCCCATCAGCCAGGGCAGCCGTGGACCCCAGGGGGTGCGGGTCTTGTCGCTCAGCCAGCCCACCAGCGGGTCGTTGATCGCATCCCACAGCCGGGCAAGCATCAGCACCAGGCCGGCCATCCAGGGGGGCAGGCCGGCGGCGGCGGTGTAGAAGACGAACAGATAGAAGCCGATCAACGACGCCGCCATGCCGGTGCCGGCATCCCCCAGGCCGTAGGAGCCGATCAGCCGAAGGCGCTGGGCGCCCCGCAGGTCATCGGCATCGCTCACCGGTGCCGCCGTGGCCGGGGAGGTCTCGGGGGAAGCCAGACTCAAGGGCTGCGTCGCGTCGCCAGCCATAATGCAGGAGCTTGACGCGGCCCGGCAGTCCTGGCACTTGCCAGATCCCTGCAAAACCGCCGAAATGCGGGCGTAGTTTAGTGGTAAAACCTCAGCCTTCCAAGCTGATGATGCGGGTTCGATTCCCGCCGCCCGCTTCCTTTTCTCAATAAGGGTTTTCGGCTCAAAGCCCTTGCTGCGACTGGCGTTAGGGCTTCCAGCCTCTGCCAGCGCCTGTTTGGCCGTGCCAGGCTGTGAGACGAAACATCTCACCAAACGTCTCACATGCCGGCGGCCCGTGACTGGGAGGACACGATCAGGGCGGTGGTGTCTCACGCTCTGTCTCAGAAGGGCTGCCGTCGTGGTTGGACGGTGCTCAACCACCGAGGTCATGCTCGGTTGAACATTGCTGCAGGGGCTGGGCGAGGCAGGCGCCGGCAGGTGCTCCTGCCTATTCCGTGGGAGTGCGATCAGATCGACCAGATCCGCGATGCGGTGGTTCAGGTCTACGAGCAGTTTCAGCAGGGCTGACGTGACCCCCTTTGCTGCTCCAGTTCCTATGAGAGCTGGTGGGTTAGTCAGGCCGCTTTCCATTGCTGGAGGACTTC
>CAMASU010000188.1 GCA_945861105.1 Synechococcus sp. UW140 | reverse complement strand
GGGGCCCTCAGCGAGGGGGTGGCACTGGCGGTGGCGGCCGTGCCCGAAGGGTTGCCGATCCTGGCGAGCCTGGCCCAGCTCGCGGCGGCGGGGCGGCTGTCGACCGACAACGTGCTGGTGCGCAATCCCCGGGCGATCGAATCCCTCGGACGGGTGAATGTGATCTGTCTCGACAAGACCGGCACCCTCACCTCAGGACGCATCGAACTGGTGGAGGTGTCCGATGCCGAGCGCACCATGGCGATCGGCCAGCTCGACCGGGCAGGGTTCAGAACCCTGCGGGTTGCCCTGTGGGCAACACCGACCCCGGAGGCAGGGCGTGCCCTCCCCCATCCCACGGACCGGGGGCTGGTGGAGGGCGCACGGCGGGCCGCGGTGAACGGTGAGGGCTGGGAGAGTGTGGCGACACTGCCCTTCGAGCCGTCGCGCGGCTATCACGCCAGCCTTGGACGTCGCAAGGGCCGTTGCCTGCTCTGCGTCAAGGGATCGCCGGAGACTGTCCTGGCGGCCAGCACCCGTGTGCGCCTGCCGTCGGGACCGGTGCCGCTGGATGCAGAGCACCGCGGCCGGCTGGAGGCCATGGCCCATGATCTCGCCGAG
This sequence comes from Synechococcus sp. UW140, assembly GCA_945861105.1. Taxonomy (GTDB): domain Bacteria; phylum Cyanobacteriota; class Cyanobacteriia; order PCC-6307; family Cyanobiaceae; genus CAIQIA01. Next base: position 3,831 of record CAMASU010000188.1, on the reverse strand, counting down.
CGGGGACTGCGGGTGCTGGCGGTGGCCCGACGGCGCGTCGGGGACGCACACACCCTCCGGGATGAGCAGGTGTGTGATCTCGAATTCGTCGGCTTTCTTGGACTTGCCGATCCGATCAGGGGCTCAGCCAGGGAGGCCCTGCAGAACCTCAGACGGGCCGGCATCGCCGTCAAGATCATCACCGGGGATCATCCGGTCACAGCGCGGGCGATTGCCGCCGAGCTTGGGCTGGCCACCGATGGCCCTGTGCTCACCGGGCCCATGCTGGATGCCATGGACGATCGGGCCCTGGCCGAGGCGGTCGATGGGGCCACGGTCTGCGCCCGGGTGACCTCCATGCAGAAGCTGCGGCTGGTGAAGGTGCTGCAACAGTCCGGCAAACAGGTGGCCATGACCGGTGACGGGGCCAACGACGCCCCGGCGATCCGCCTGGCGGAGGTCGGCATCGCCCTGGGGTCCCGTGCCACCGAAGCCGCCCGGTCTGCCGCCGACATCGTCGTCACCGATGGTCGCCTCGAAACCATCGTGCGTGCTGTGCTCGAAGGCAGGGCCCTGTGGCGTTCGGTGAGGGACGCGGTGGCCTTGCTGGTCGGCGGCAATCTTGGGGAGATCGGCTTCACCCTGTTCGGCGGTCTGAGTGAAGGACGATCACCGCTGAACACCCGCCAGCTGCTGCTGCTCAACCTTGTCACCGATGTGGCACCGGCCCTGGCGATCGCCCTGCGACCGCCAGGCAACATCGACCCCGACGCGCTGCTGCGGGAAGGACCGGAAGCCAGCCTGGGTGAGGCGCTGGAGCACGACATCCTCCAGACGGCCGCAGTCACGGCGATGACCGGCAGCCTGGCCCGGCTGCTGGCCGGCCTGACGGGCCACAACCGACCGGCTGCCGACACCGTCGGGCTGCTCACCCTTGTCGGCACCCAGCTGGGCCAGGGGCTGGTCACACGACGCGTCGACCCTCTCACTGTTGCCACCGGCCTTGGATCGGTGGCGGCCCTGGTGGCCACGGTGCAGACGCCCCTGGTCAGCGAGGCATTCGGCTGCCGACCGCTGGGACCCCTTGCCCTGCTTCAGGCTGGCGCCGCCACGGCCCTCGGCATCGGCGTCGGCGCCGTCCTGGCCCTGGACCGGCGCCGTGTGGGGTAGACAGGTCCCAGCAGCCCGTCGGTGTGGCCACTCCAATCGTGCACGGATGCCACGGCGATCCGCCGCGCACACGCCGGCACGATTATGTGGTGGTGGCCCTGCAGCTGTTCTGGCGCATGCGCCTCGATCTGCTGCTGTTCGCGCTGCTTGCGGCCGGGCTGATGCTGAACGGAGTGAAGTCAAGCGGCTGGACCCTCACGCCCATGGGCATCGCCGTATCGATCTTCATTGCCTTTCGCAACACCCAGGCCATCAATCGCTGGTGGGAAGCCCGCACCCTCTGGGGAGCGATGGTGAACCACAGCCGCAAGTGGCGCGATGCCTTGATTGGCCTGTTGGACCCCCAGCAACTGGCCAGCCTCCGTGGTCGTCAACTGGTGGAGGTCCAGGTGGCCCTGGTGTGGCTCCTGAACTTCGAGTTGCGCAATTTCTGGCGGGCAGACCTGCGCCACGGGGTGGATGGTCTGCTGGCCGATCTGAATCTGCCAGTGACCACCAGCCTGCAGGACCTGTGCCGGCATCGGGCCAGGGCGATTCAGGCCCTGCACGCCGAGGGCTGGATCGACGGCTGGGGACGACAGCAACTGATGGACATCTCCATGCTGTGTCTGGATAGCCTGGGGGGACTTCAGCGGATCCGCAACACGCCGATTCCGGCGTCTTACGACATGTTTGTGCGCCTGATCACCTGGCTGTATGGAGTGCTGCTGTTGCTGGAATATCTGCGGACGGGGCACCCCTGGATCGGAATGGGACTGTTTCTTGGGTTTCTGATTGCCGAACGAATCGGGTCCTATGTGGAAGGGCCTTTTGATCGTGACAGCAGCAGTTTTTCGTTGCCGCTCAACAGCATCTGCAGCACGATCACCTCTGATCTGATGGTTCATTCCCTTGACTTTGGTGATTTTGAGCCCAGTTTGGATCCCACCCGTTGGGATTGAGAGCTGGTCGTTCAAACAACAACGCTAGACTCCGCTGATCAAAACCGCAGGGAGAGGGTCGCCATGCCCCAGTTGAGGCGGGCACACCAAAGCCTGAGGGACCAGCGTCATGAGGTGCATGTCTTTGCCCTCTTGGGGGCCGTTCGCATTGCGATGCTCTGGTTTTCAGAAGCTCTCGTGTCGTTGAAGAGCGGAGCGGAGGGCGTCTTTGCACCCCTCGCCAGCCATCTTGGCGTGGTGATGCGCACGCCAGCGCTCGTGCTCTACGGCCTGATTGTGATTTCCCTGTACGGCCAACTGATGCGGGGTAAGCGAATCCCGGCCACTCTGTTGGATGCCATGGGGATCTGGGCCGTGATCAATCTTGTGGTGCATTTCGTGAAAATCAATCTGCTGATGATCACGGCTGCTGTGGAGCCGAGGCTGCTGCTGGGGCAAGTGATCACCTATGTGCTGTTCTTTGTGCTGTGTTGGGGCTGGATCTTCTGGCGTCTCGACCGGATTGCGGGTCCAGAGGAACAACAGATCATTGAGGTGCCCAGTGCTGCAAACCAACAGGGAAGCTTTGACTACTACTACGGATCAATGATATCCATTCTAGATGGAAAGAAGATGTCGTTCTTCATTGGCATCAGCCGGTTTGGTAAGGTGCTGGTGGGTGTGCATTCGCTGATGATTCTTGACCTTGCCGCCATTGCCCTCGCTCGCTTTTATCAACTTGTGCAGAAATCGGTGGCGATCTGAGCGGCCGGTAATCGATCAAAACTTGTGCAATTCCCGCCTGATTTTCAAGGCATGCCCCGAATGCTGCTGGTTGAACAGAAGCACTGCTCCGCTGGCCAGCAGCAGCCCGATCACGGCAATCGTCGGCCAGCGGCTCCCAGCATTCATGGGGATTTTCATTCTGGCAGGAAAGCTAGCAACAGCAATCCGCCACTGACTATGAAGACCAGCGTCGAGAGCCCATGAACCTGTGGTGAGATCTCACGCAAGAAGGCACCGGCCAGAGACAACAGCAGGGCCATCGCCCGGGGTGCGTAGAGCAGCCCTTGGGCGCTGGCACCACCGGCGGCGGTGGAGGGTGAAGCGGCCAGAACCTGTCCGAGGGAACGAACTGGCAACCTACAGGGAATGCGGGCGCATCCTGTCGCCGCTGACACCACGGTGATGCCCCAGCCCCTCCCCCCCATCGCCGGCCGTGAAGACGAGCTGTTGGCGCTGATGGGCCAACCGCCTGCGCCTCCGAGCCCGCCGTCATCGCCGGCGATCCGTTCGGCCTTCGCCTGTGCGCTGCACATGCACCAGCCCACGATCCCGGCCGGCCCCGATGGGTCCCTCATCTCACACCTCCAGTGGATGTTCGAGCATCCGGGTGAGGGCGACAACCACAACGCCGAACCCTTTGCCCGTTGCTACCGCCGCCTCGCCGACCTGTTGCCGCAACTGATTGCCGAGGGCTGTGAGCCGCGGATCATGCTCGATTACTCCGGCAATCTGCTCTGGGGTTTCGAGCAGATGGGCCGCCACGACATCCTCGAGGCGTTGCGGCGCCTGGCGTCGGATCCGCTGCTGGTGCCCAGGGTCGAGTGGCTCGGCACGTTCTGGAGCCATGCGGTGGCGCCGTCCACCCCTGCCGCTGATCTGAAGCTGCAGATCCAGGCCTGGCAGCACCATTTCGCCACCCTTTTCGGCTGTGATGCCCTGCAGCGGGTGCGGGGCTTTTCACTGCCCGAAATGGCCC
>CAMASU010000187.1 GCA_945861105.1 Synechococcus sp. UW140 | reverse complement strand
GCAGCCTGGCGGCGGGCAACCCGCAGGATCAGAGCGCGCCGCGCCTGTAGAAGAGGATGAACACCACCGCCGGACCGGCCAGGGTGATGAGCGCCAGGGCGGCGAAATTGGCAATCAGGTGGACATCGAAGCCCATGAAACTGTCTCCCAGTGCATCCGTGCAGACTTTACGGGGCGTGGCCGGCTCCGGTCGTGATCGGGGGCAGAGGCCGTGACGGCTTGTCACAGCTGGAGCTGCGTCAGCGGTTGCGGCGCCTGCTGCCGCCTCGATCCGGCCCGGCGGCCCGAAGCCCTCGAGGCCCTCGACGCGCAGGAACGCACGACCTATCTCGCGATGGTGGGTCCCGACGGCTGGTGCCGCCATTACGACACCGGTTCACGCCGCTGCCGCATCTACGACGAGCGTCCGGCGTTCTGTCGGGTGGAGGGCCTGGCCGAACGCTTCGGCATCCCGACGGAGGACCGCGACGCCTTCGCCATCGCCTGCTGCCACCAGCAGATCCGCGTCGAATACGGTGGGCGCAGCGTCGAACGCCGCCGTTTTGACCGCTCCCTCCGCCGATCCTGACCCCCGCCCGGCGGCCGGGGGCAGGGCTCTGGTGATCTCCACGTTCGTGACGGTGTTTCTCGCCGAGCTGGGGGACAAGACGCAGATCGCCACCCTGCTGCTGTCGGCCCAGTCGGGACGGCCCTGGCTGGTGTTCGCCGGGGCGGCGACGGCCCTGGTGGCCACCAGCCTGGTGGGGGTGCTGGCGGGCCGCTGGCTGGCCCGCTGGCTTCCCCCCCAGCGGCTCGAACTGCTGGCCGGCGGTCTGATGCTGATCCTGGGGGGCTGGCTGGGGGTGCGTTCGGCCATCAGCCTGCTCCACCTCCACCCCTGAGACCTCCACCCCTGAGACCGCCATGGCGCCATCCCCGGAACTGCTGCTGCTGGGATCGACCTTCTCGACGGTCTTTCTGGCCGAACTGGGGGACAAGACCCAGCTGGCCACCATGGCCCTGAGCGGCAGCAGCGACCGGCCGCTGCTGGTGTTCGCCGGCAGCGCCTCGGCCCTTGTGCTGGCCAGTTTCGTGGGGGCCGTGGCGGGGGGATCCCTGGCCCGGGTGGTGCCCACCGATCTGCTGCAGCTGCTGGCGGCCGTGGGCTTTCTGGTGATCGGCCTGCGGTTGCTGCTGGGGGCGATCAGGGGTGGCCCGGTCGCTGCCTACAGTGGAATCAATGGTGGCGGGACCGAGCCTCACGGTGGCGACCAGTCCGCCGCCGCATCTCAGGTTCCGCCCGCATGAAGTTTTCCGTCGCCGATCTGCTCGAACAGCTCAAGGCGCCAGCGGCCCTGCCGGTGGCCGACCTCAGCAGCCGGCTCGACCTGGGCAGCGACAGCGACCGGATCCAGCTTGATCTGGCCCTGGCGGCCCTCGAACAGCTCGGTCTGATCAGGCGCGACGACGACGGCATCAGCCGCTGCGCCGCCGATGATCTGGTGGAGGCCAGGCTGCGCTGCTCAAGCAAGGGGTTCTGCTTCGCCCTGCGGGATGACGGTGGCGAGGACATTTACATCCGCGACCACCAGCTCAACCACGCCTGGAACGGTGACCGGGTGCTGGTGCGGGTGCTGCGGGACGGCGGCCGCCGGCGTTCCCCCGAAGGCGGGGTGCAGTGCATCCTCGAGCGGGCCAACACCCACGTGCTCGCCCAGGTGCATCGCCACGAAGACGGCACGGTTCAGGCGGTTCCCCTGGATGACCGGCTCCAGGCGCCCGTCCACCTCGACGCCGCGGCCGCCGACCATGCCGACCGCCAGGACGAGGCCGTGGTGGAGGTGGCGGTCGATCGGTTCCCGGTCGGTCAGTTCCCCGCCCGCGGCCATGTGGCCCGCTCCCTCTCGATCAAGGGCGGTGCCCAGGCCGACCGTGAGCTGCTGCTGGCCCGCCACCGGCTGGAGACCGAGGGCTATGGCGGCCGGGCCGGCCTGCGGCAGCCCACCGCCACGGGCCGGGACGATCTCACCGGCCTGGCCACCATCGGCTTCCGGGGCTGGGAGGGGATCGACGCCCCGATCCTGCCGGCGGTGTCCCTCGAGACCATCGACGGCGGCTGGCGTCTCTGGCTCCACAGCCCGGCCCTGGCCGAACGCCTCACCCTCGACGGTCCCATGGACCGCTGGATCCGCCGTCGGGGCGAAGCCATCGGCCTGGGTGAGGGCTGGTGGCCCCTGCTGCCACCGACGTTGCAGAAGGCCGCGGCCTTTGCCTCCGAGCGTGAGCAGGAGGCGGTCTCGGTGGCCCTCGAGCTGTCGGAGGCGGGGGAGCTGCAGCACTACCGCTTCTGCCTGAGCCGGATCAAACCAGCGGCCCTGCTCGACCGTGGGGCCCTCGAGGCCTGGCTGGCCCGCAAGCCCAAGGCCCGCACCACCCCCGTGGCCCTCAAGGCCTTCAAGGCCCATCTGCCCCTGCTCGAGCAGCTGCAGGAGCTGGTGCTGCGCCTGCGTGCCCAGCGCCAGGCCGGCGGCAGCCTCGACCTGCCCCTCACCCTGCCCCCGCTGCCGGGCCTGGGCACCCTCGCTGGGGGACTCCCCGACCAGCGCCGCCAGGGATGGTTCCGCAGCAGCGATCCTGCCGATCCCGTGGGCTGGCTGCGGGAACTGCTGCGGCCAGCCGAACAGGCCTTCGGTCGCCACGCGGCGGCCCTCGAGCTGCCGGTGCTGTTCCAGGGGCAGCCGGCACCGGATCCGGCCGACCTCAACGATGTGGTCAAGCTGGCGATCGGCCTTGAGGTGCCGCTGGAACTGGCGGCCGATGGCAATGCACCGGCTCCCCAGGCCCTCGCCGATGCCCTGGCCGCCAGCGACCGCGCCCGGGTGCTGCTGCAGGTGCTGCGCGAACTGTGCCGGCCGGTGCAGCTGTCGACCACTCCGCTGGCCAATGCCCTGGCGGCCGAGCCGGTGGCCTATGCCCCCTGGGGGGCGGCGGCCCTGCATTACGGCTCGCTGTGGAACCAGTCGGTCCTTGTGAGCCTGCTGACCGACGGCAAGGACCGGCCCAGCGTGCGCCACAAGACCCGCCTGGACCTGGGCAGCGACAGCTGCCACGGCCAGGCCGACTGGCCGCTGCTCACCCCCGGTCAGCTCACCCCCTTCCAGGATGTATTGGCCTCCGGCCTGGCGGCCCGCCTCAACGGTCGCAGCCGTGTCGCCGACGAAATGGAAGCCGACGTGATCGCCCTGGCCCAGGCCCGGGCGGCGGAACCGCTGGTGGGCCAGACCCTCACCGGCGTCATCAGCGGGGTGCAGAGCTATGGCTTCTTCGTGGAGTTGCCCCCCAGCCAGGTGGAGGGGCTGGTGCATGTCAGCTCCCTCAAGGACGACTGGTACGAGTACCGTTCGCGCCAGCATCGGCTGGTGGGACGCAAGAACCGACGCACCTACAAGCTCGGAGACAGCGTCGAGGTGGAGGTGCTGAAGCTTGATGTGCTGCGGCACCAGATCGACCTGGCGGTGGTGCTGCCCGAGGGTGAGGAGTACGGGCCTGAGGACGACGCCGATGTCGCCGGAGCCAATGGTGTGCTGAGCCCCGCCGAGGACGGCGAGGATGAGATCGACTGAACCGGCGGCGGGGGCACCGGTGCTGCTCGCCGTCTGTGGTGCCTCGGCCCAGGTGCTCGCCCTGCGCGCCCTGCAGTGGCTGCTGGAGGCTGATCAGAGCGTCGATCTGATCCTCAGCCGTGGTGCCTTCGAGGTCTGGCGGGCTGAGCTGGGCATCCACCTGCCGGTGGCCCCGGATGAGCAGGCCCGGGTGCTGCGGCAGCATTGCGGCAGCGACCGGGGCCAGTTGCGCTGCCATCGCTGGAACGATCAGGCCGCCCCCCCCGCCAGTGGCAGCTACTGCACCCGGGGCATGCTGATCCTGCCGGCCACCATGGGCACGGTCGGCCGGCTCGCGGCAGGCGTGGCCCAGGATCTGATCGAACGCTGCGCCGACGTGCATCTCAAGGAGGCCCGTCCCCTGGTGATTGCCCCGCGGGAAATGCCCTGGAACCTGATCCATCTGCGCAACCTCACCACCCTGGCCGAGGCCGGTGCCCGCATCGCCCCCCCCATCCCCGCCTGGTATCACCAGCCCACCAGCCTCGATGACATGGTCGATTTCCTGGTGGCGCGCATCCTGGATGTGCTGGGGTACCAACTCGGTGACCTGCGCCGCTGGCAGGGTCCCATCGAACCTGGGCCGCGGCCCTGACCATCGGCCATGAACCTGCGCGCCCTGCTGCTGCTGCCCGTGCTGCTGCCCCTGCTGGCCGCCCTGGGGGTGGGGGTGCTCAACCGCGGTGAAGCGGTCCGCCTGCGGCTGCTGCTCTGGACCACCCCGTCGCTGCCGCTGGGGAGTCTGATCCTGCTGGGGGCCGGGGGTGGTGCCGCCGTCGGTGCCGGATCGGCCCTGCTGGCCCTGGTGGGGGCGGG